>NZ_BAAAUV010000006.1:248263-470215 GCF_039534125.1 Actinocorallia longicatena
AGGTCGCCCGTCGCCCGTCGCCCGTCGCCCGTCGCCCGTCGCCCGTCGCCCGTCGCCCGTCGCCCGTCGCCCGTCGCCCGTCGCCCGTCGCCCGTCGCCCGTCGCCAACAGGCTGCTGTTGTCCGTTGCCCTGTGGTCTGTTCCCTGTAATCGGGTCAGCGGGTGGACTCGGCGATGCGGAGTGCTTCGGGGAGGGTGGGGACGCCTTCCAGGCGGAGGGCGGTGGGGCCCGACTGCCAGATGAGGGTGTTGCCGGAGAGATGGGCGGAGGCCGACTGCTCCAGGCCCTGGTGGTCGATGTACCAGATCTCGTGGGGGCCTTTGATCCAGATCGCGTCGGTGTCGTCGACCTTGGCGGAGCGGTAGGTCCTGGTGTCCGCGTGCAGGAACTTCTGGAAGAAGATCTCGTTGACGCGTCCGTCGAACTCGTCGAGGCGGACGTCGCCGTAGCCGAGGCTCACCACACGTCCGTCGTCTGCCACTGTGACCTCCTTCGGGGCTCCGAGAGCGCTGGGGACCAGGATCGGGAAACGCGCGGCACGCCGGGCCTGATCGAGCGAGGTTCGCACCTCTCCCGGAAGGCTCGGGGTCTCGTTCGGAGCCGGACCGGGTTCGCTGCTGAACTCCACACCGGCGAACCGCAGGAACTGCGTCGCGGTCGCCCTGCCTTGCGGAGTCGCCATCGCGAGCGCGAGCACGGCGACCAGCGCGATGGCCGTCCGCTTCCCTCTCGCCCGCCAAGCGGGGCGGGAACGCGATCCGGCCGGCGGGCGCGAAGCCCTGCCCCTCCGACCCCGCAGCCGACGGGCGGGCCCCGCAGAACTGCCACCGGGGCGGGGCATGTTCGGGTCATGAGCAGGCTCGGCAGGCTCGGCAGGCTCGGCAGGCTCGGCAGGCTCGGCAGGCTCGGCAGGCTCGGCAGGCTCGGCAGGCTCGGCAGGCTCGGCAGGCTCGGCAGGGGGGTTCGTGCCTGATGGATGCGGCGTTTCAGCTTCGGGGGAAAGCCGGTTGAGGGTGTGCGATGGCTCGGCCTGGCTGGGGTGATCTTCGTTTCGGGCCGGGGTCAGGCGCGCGAGGATCGCGGCGTTCAGGTTCGGGGGCGGTGGGACGTTGAGGTGGGCGGAGAGGGAGCGGAGTTCGGACTCCAGGGGGTCATCCACGGTGGGCCTCCTCTCCCAGGGCGTTGCGGAGGCGGGTGAGGCCTCGGGACGTGCGGGACTTCACCGAGCCTCGGGGGCAGGCGAGGATCTCGGCGGTCTCGGCTTCGGACAGGTCCAGGAAGTAGCGGCAGAGCAGGACCTGACGTTCTCGTTCGGGCAGTTTCTCTATCTCGGTGAGGAGGGTCTTGCGACGCTCGGCGGCGATGATCTCGGCTTCGGGGTCGTCGGGGGCGACGCGCTGTTCCGGCACGCGGAGTGCCAGGCTTTCGCGGCGCCCCCTTGATCTGACCGTGTTCTTGGCCTCGTTCGCGACGATCCGCAGCAGCCAGGGACGGAACGGGGCACCGGGACGGAAGCGGTTCAGGCTCCCATGAGCTTTGACAAAGGCTTCCTGGACCACGTCGTCGGCGTCGGCACCGGCTCCGAGCAGCACGGCCAGGCGGTGTGCGGGCGCGGTGAACCTGGCGATCAAGGCCCCGTAGGCCTCGAGATCACCGTTTCGTGCCCGAGCGATCAGCTCCTCGTCATCCGCCACCGGATCTACTACACCGCTCACGGCCGAAAGGTTCCAGACCGGTTCGTGATGAGGAGGGGACGGCGGCCTGCGGAAGGCGGAAAGGAGGGTGCGGGCTGCAATAGCATGGCTCCATCGAGTCTCTGGGAGGAAATGGCATGTCGGGCACTGTGCGGCCGATCACGTTCATCGGGGAGCCGGTGCTCCATCGGTCTCTCAAGGAGGTCACCGAGTTCGACGCGGCCCTCAAGGAACTGGCGGACGACATGTTCGCGAGCATGTACGCGGCGAACGGCGTCGGCCTGGCCGCCAACCAGATCGGCGTCGACCTGCGGATCTTCGTCTATGACTGCACGGACGAGGACGGCGAGCAGCACAAGGGCGTCGTGGTGAACCCGACGGTCGAGTACCCCGACCGCAACCGCACCCTCGACAACGACTCCGAGGGCTGCCTGTCGGTCCCCGGCCCCTACGCCGACGTCGCCAGGGTCGACCACGTACATTGCAACGGCTTCGACCTCGAGGGCAACCCGATCTCGCTGCACGGCACCGGCCAGCTGGCGCGCTGCTTCCAGCACGAGACCGACCACCTCAACGGCAAGCTCTATGTCGACCGCCTCACCTCCAAGGCCCGCAAGCAGGTCCTCAAGGAGTACGAGGCCCTCAAGGCCAAGGCCGACGCCGAAAGCTGACCACCCGGCCACCGTCCCCCGAGCCCACCCGTTCGGGGGACGAGCGCGGCTTTCCCCGAAGGTCGCACCTTCCTCAAACCGTCGACGCGACATCGCTTCTGACGTCGGCGCGCGCCCTCGCCGCCGCTACCGTCCCAGCCCGAGTCCGGACTCACGGCAGACCTCGACCGCGCCCTCGGATCCTGAACCGACACGCGAGCCTCACCGCCTCGCCTCTTCGCCACCGCACCGTCCTCGCCTCCTCCACTCGCGTCTCCGGACCCGATGCGCTCGCGCAGGACGTCGGACCGTCCTCGCACGCTCCACTCGCGCAGCCGCAGCGTCCACCGACGCCGCCCTCGCGCTGGCTCCCCGGCACCTGATGATCGGTCGCCGGAACCACAGCACCGTGCCCGAGGACACCTGACCATGAGGGGCGGACGGACAGGGAGTGCGTCGGGAACGGTGTGATCGGTGTGGCGGATCACCTGGCCGTCCCGCTGAGCCACGGTGATCCGCCGAACTCCGCGATCACTCACCCGTTTCGGACATGCCCTGGCCGGCCTTCCACGGACTGCCGGAGATCCGTACATCTTGGGAGGAGGCGATGTTCGTGCGGCAGGGCCGTCAGCACGCTGGGCCGGACGGTTCGTGAGGGTGGGAGCGGGTGTCCGGTTGCCGTGATCATGCGGCGGTGGTGCGGTGCGGGCGATGATCTGTGGTCCGGGGCGGGGTCAACCCGGGGGAACGGCTTCGGTGAGCATGCGTTCCAGGTTGTCGAGGAGCTCCAGGGTTCGGTTGAAGAGGGCTCGGGCTTCTACGAGCTGGTCGAGGGCCGCGTTGAGGGGCGCGGCGTCGTCGTGGAGCAGGACTTCGGCGAAGAGGATCGATGATGTGGCGATGAGGCCGGTGGCGGCGCCTCGGGCCGCGCTGCCCGGCATGTCGGTGAGCTGGCGGGCCGTGCGCATCAGCCGTTTCAGCGCGACGACGGGGGGCTCGGCGGGGTCGAGGGCCGAGCGGTAGCCCTCGTCGAAGGAGGCCCAGTCGCGGCTGCGGCCCCCCGAACCCGCCGCGAGCTCCACGGTCGCGAGCAGGCGTCCGACGAGGAAGGCGGCATCGCGTTCGGGCGGGCGGAACTCTCCCTCCGTGCGTAGGACCGCGAGCACCCGCTGCAGCGTCCGGACGTCGATTCCGAAGTTGTTGGCACGCATTCCGCCTCCTGAAAGGTCCGCAGGGACCTTCATCGTGTCGGTCCGGAAGCCCTGGGAACGGGCCGGGCTCCAATCTGTGGACAACTTCCGTCCGGGCGTGGAGGACGGGCTTGCCGCAGGTCAGTTAGGCGATCCGGGGATGCTGCGGAAAACTGTGCCGTGATCGACTTCTAGAGAGGCAGGCGAAGTGGGCGAGGAGCTGCTGGCGTTCTGGCGGGAGCGTCATCTGTGCACGATCACGACGATCAGGGCCGACGGGACGCCGCACGTGGTGCCCGTGGGCGTCACGCTGGACGCCGAGGCCGGGATCGCCCGGGTGATCTGCGACGGCGGATCGCAGAAGGCCAAGCATGCGCGCCGGCCCGGGGCCTATGTCGCGGTCTGCCAGGTGGACGGGGCACGGTGGTCGACGCTCGAGGGGCCTGCGACCGTCCGCGATGATCCGGGCTCCGTCGCCGAGGCGGTCCGGCGCTACACCGAGCGCTACCGGGAGCCGCGGGTGAACCCGAACCGGGTCGTCATCGAGATCAAGGTCGATCGGCTGCTGGGGACCGTGCGATGAGCTTGCGGAACGAACATGTCGCTGACCCGGAGGGGACATGACGGTACATTTCATCGGCGCCGGGCCCGGAGCGGCCGATCTCGTCACCATCCGGGCACTGCGGATCATCGAGCGCTCGCCGGTGTGCCTGTACGCGGGGGCGCTGGTCCCGGTCGAGCTCCTCGACGCGTGCCCGCCCGGGGCACGGAAGGTCGACACGGCGGATCTCACCCTCGACCAGATCATCGCCGAGCTCGTCGCGGCGCACGAGGCCGGTCTCGACGTGGCGCGGCTTCATTCCGGAGATCCGTCGATCTTCAGCGCGATGGCGGAGCAGATGCGCAGGCTGGAGGCGTCCGGGATTCCCTATGAGGTCGTGCCGGGTGTTCCCGCGTTCGCCGCGGCGGCGGCCGCTCTGAAGCGGGAGCTGACCGTTCCGGGGGTCGGTCAGACGGTGATCCTCACCAGGACGTCCGCCCGCGCGACGCCCATGCCGGAGGGCGAGGACCTCGCGACCCTCGGCCGCAGCGGCGCCACGATCGTCCTGCATCTGGCGGTCCAGCGGATCAACGCCGTCGTCGAGGAACTACTGCCGCACTACGGCGACGACTGCCCCGCGGCCGTCGTCGCCCATGCCAGCCGCGCGGAGGAGACGGTCCTGCGCGGGACGCTCGCCACCCTGCCCGCCCAGGTCGGCGCCGCAGGCATCAAGCGCACAGCGGTCATCATCGTCGGCCGGGTCCTCACCGCCCACGATTTCCCCGACAGCCACCTCTACTCGAACGAACGCTGCCGCACCTGAGCCCGCCCACGACAGTCGGCAGGGCGCGCGTCACAGGGGGTCAGGCGCGGCCGACTATCGTTCCGGCGCGGTCGATGACGATGACGTCGACGGTGACCGGGGCCTCGCGGAGGACGTGTTCGGCCGTGCGGCGGGCGTGGGCGGCGATCCTGTCGGCCAGGGGGACGCCGGCGGCCTGGCTGAGGTGCAGGGCGGCCAGGGCCGTGTTGGCGGTGCGGATCTCGGTGGCGAGAGTGTCGGTGGCACCTGCTTCCATCGCCAGGGTGGCGAGGAAATCCTTGTTCACCTGGGAGCGACCGGAGTGGAGGTCGAGATGTCCGTCGGCGAGTTTGGCCAGTTTGCCCACGCCACCGGCGATCGTGAGGCGGGGAACGGGGTGCCGCCGTAGGTACTTGAGGACGGCGCCGGCGAAGTCGCCCATGTCGAGCAGGGCGTCGTCGGGGAGGTCGTAGAGGTTCTTCGCGACGAGCTCTGATGTGCTGCCCGTGCATCCGGCGACGTGGGTGTGGCCCGCGGCGCGTGCCACGTCGATGCCCCGGCGGATGCTGTCGATCCACGCGGAGCACGAGTACGGGACGACCACTCCGGTGGTGCCGAGCACGGAAAGGCCGCCGAGGATGCCCAGGCGCGGGTTCCATGTGTGCCGCGCCAGCTCTTCGCCGTTCTCGATGGAGATCTCGATGACGACGTCGCCGGGGTCACCGTAGAGTGCGGCGACCTCCTCGATGTGCTCGCGCATCATCCTGCGCGGTACCGGGTTGATCGCGGGCTCGCCTACCGCCAAGGGCAGTCCCGGCTTCGTGACCGTCCCGACCCCCGGCCCGGCCCGGAAGGTGACGCCGCTCCCGGGCTCGCCTCTCCGCACCGTCGCCATCACCAGAGCCCCGTGGGTCACGTCCGGGTCGTCGCCGGCGTCCTTGACGACCCCCGCCATCGCCGATTCCCATTCGCCGAGGCCCGCCGTCCCGCCTCCCGGAGAATCCGCCTGCGCGGTTCGCCCGTTCTCGTCGGTGTCCGACGACGCGCCTCCCGCCCCGTGAGCGGAGTCCCGAGCCGAGAACGACGGAGCCCCCGGAGCTCCTTCGCCCGCCCCTGCCACCCGCTCTCCCCCGCTCGCCGACCCGCTTCCTGGCTCTGCCGGAGCATCGCCCTCCGCAGGCCCGACGCCCGAGGACTCGATGTCCACAGGTCCGGTCGTCACGCGCTCGGTCGCCACCCGCTCGGTCGTCACGTGCTCGGTCGTCACGTGCTCGGTTCTCGCGCGCTCGGTCGCCACACGCTCGGTCGCCACACGCTCGATGCTCCCGGAGCCGGTGCTCGCGGGCTCGAGGCCCGGGTGACCGGTCTCCTCCGGCGCCTGCCCCGCGGACGCGACGCCCTCCGGCGCAGTGTCTGCGGACCCCGTGGTCGTTGGGGAGGTGGGGGCGGGGTGGGCGGGGGTCAGGTGTTCTCGGGTCAGGGCGAAGGCGGGCTGGTGGTTCTTGGGGAGGTGGATCCGGACCGGGTCGGGGAAGTCGCCGGTGAGGAGGGCCGTGTAGGCGGCCTTGGCGGCTGCGGTGGCGCAGGCACCGGTGGTCCAGCCGTAGCGCAGGGGGCGGGAGGGGGTGGGCGCGGTGGTGGGCGGTGGGGTGGGGTCGGGTGGAAGGGTGGGTGGCATGGGATCCGTACTTGTGTTGGGTGGGACCGGTGAGGGGCGGAGGCTGGCTGGGCTGCTGGAGTCGGTGGAGGGGTTGCGGACAGTCTCCTCTCTCGCCGGGCGGGTGGCGCAACCGGCCTTGCCTGTCGGGGAGGTGCGTGTCGGGGGGTTCGGTGGGGTTCGGGGGCTGGTGTCGTGGCTGGTGGAGGAGGGGATCGGGATGGTCGTCGATGCCACTCATCCGTTCGCGGCCGGGATGAGCGCCTCGGCGGCCGAGGCCGCGCGGGAGGCCGGGGTGCCGCTGGTCGTGCTTCGCAGGGCCGGGTGGACGGAGAGGGAGGGGGACGTGTGGCACTGGGTCGGCAGCGTGGGTGAGGCCGCTCGGGTGCTGCCGTCGGTGGGGAGGCGGGCGTTCCTGACGACCGGGCGGCAGAGCATCGGGGAGTTCGCCGGGGTGGACGGGGTGTGGTTTCTCGCGCGCTCGGTGGATCCGCCCGCTGGGGCGGTGCCCGGGGAGCTTCGGGTGGTGCTCGATCGGGGTCCGTTCGAGGTCGAGGACGAGCTGCGGCTCATGCGCGACAACGCCATCGACGTGCTGGTCACCAAGGACAGCGGAGGGCCGATGACCTCGGCGAAGCTCGATGCAGCGCGTCGGCTCGGCATCCCGGTCGTGATCGTCCGGCGGCCGCCCGTTCCTCCCGGCGTTCCCTGCGTCGGGACCGCCGAGGAAGCGGCCGCCTGGGTCCTCGAGCGGACCAGCGCACGGGACGTCTGACAGACGGCCGCCCGGTGCCTGGCCTGCGCCTTCGCGGAATCGCCGTGGAGGTACCGGGGGTCAGGCGGGGTAGCGGCGGGGGGTGTAGACGAGGGGGCGGCCGTGGCGGTGGAGGGCGCGGGTGGTGGAGGAGCCGATGATGAGGAGAGTCCGCATGTCCACCTGGGTGGGGTCGAGGTCGGCCAGGGTGGTGACGGTGACCTGCTCGGCAGGGCCGCCGACGTCGCGGCCGAGCACGACCGGGGTCGTGGGGGCGCGGTGCTCCAGGAACAGCTTGCGGGCGGCGTCGACCTGCCAGAGGCGGGACTTCGAGGCGGGGTTGTAGAGGGCGACGACCATGTCGGCGGAGGCCGCGGCGGTGATGCGGGCGGCGACGACGTCCCAGGGCTTGAGGATGTCGGACAGGGACAGGATGCAGAAGTCGTGGCCCAGGGGGGCTCCGACACGGCTGGCCACGGCCTGGGCCGCGGTCAGGCCGGGCAGGACGCGGACGCCGACCTCGGCGTAGCGGGGTTCGGCGGCCACCTCCAGCACCGCGCTGGCCATCGCGAAGACGCCCGGGTCGCCCGAGGACACCACGGCGACCCGGGCGCCCTCCTTGGCCAGGTCCAAGGCGTGGGCGGCGCGTTCGGCCTCGACCCGGTTGTCGGTCGGGAAGCGTCGCTGCCGCGGGTTCTCCGGGACTCTCGCCAGGTAGGGGCCGTAGCCGATCAGGGTGTCGGCGGCCGTCAGGGCCTCCTGGGCCTCGGGGGTCAGCCAGGGGCGTCCGGCCGGGCCGAGGCCGACCACGACGACCTCGCCGGGACCCGCCGCGTCCACCGTGGCCTCGTCGGCCGGGGCCTGCCGGGCGGCGGGGGCGTTGAGGGGGCTGGGGATCAGGGCGAGCGAGAAGTAGGGGGCCGAGGCAGGGTCGACGTCCTTCAGCGGGAGGACGCGCTCGTCTCCCGTGCTGGCGCGTTCCACGTACCAGGCCTCGTCGAGGCGGCCCGCGGACTCCAGCGCGGCACGGACCTTGGGGAAGGTGCGGCCCAGCTTGAGGACCGCGGCGGCGTCCGCGGAGCCGAGGTGTGCCGCCAGGACCTCCTCGGGGAGGGTTCCGGGCAGGACCGTCAGGACCTCCTCGGCCTCGACCAGGGGCCGGGCCAGCGCGGCCGAGGCGCCGGACACCGAGGTGACGCCGGGGACGACCTCGGCCTCGTACCGGCCGGCCAGCCGCTTGTGCATGTGCATGTAGGAGCCGTAGAAGAGCGGGTCGCCCTCGGCGAGGACGACGACGTCACGGCCCGCGTCGAGATGGGCCGCCAGCCGGGACGCGCAGTCGGCATAGAAGTCGTCCAGTGCGCCCCGGTATCCACCGGGATGGTCGGTCGTCTCGGTGGTGATCGGGTACATGAGGAGTTCTTCGATCTGCCCCTCGCGCAGGTAGGGGGCCGCGATCGAGCGTGCGATGCTCCGCCCGTGCCGCGCCGAGTGGTAGGCGATGACGCCGGCCTCGCCGATGATCCGCGCCGCCTTGACCGTCACCAGTTCGGGGTCGCCGGGTCCCAGCCCGACGCCGTACAGCTTGCCCGTCACTCTTCCTCGCTAGCGATCGCGTTGACGGCGGCCACGGCCATGGCGCTGCCGCCGCGCCGTCCGTGCACCACCAGGTGGGGGAGGTCGCTGTCGGCCAGCGCCTGCTTGGACTCGGCTGCGCCGATGAAGCCGACCGGGACGCCGATCACCAGCGCGGGGCGTCCCGCGCCCTCGGCGACCAGTTCGAGCAGCCGGAACAGGGCCGTCGGGGCGTTGCCGATGGCGACGACGGCGCCGTCGAGGCGGTCGCGCCACAGGTCGAGCGCCGCGGCGCTGCGCGTCGTGGCGAGCTTTCCGGCCAGTTCCGGCACGGCGGGGTCGTCGAGGGTGCAGACGATCGGGTTCCGCGCGGGCAGCCGCCGCCGGGTGATCCCGGAGGCGACCATGGTGGCGTCGCACAGCACCGGCGCGCCGCCGAGCAGGGCGGCCCGTCCCGAGGCGACCGCGCCGGGCGACCAGGCGACGTCCGGCACGAGGTCGACCATCCCGCAGGTGTGGATCATCCGGACGATCACCCGCGCCACGTCGTCGGGCAGCCCGTCCAGCCGCGCCTCCGACCGGATCGTCGCGAACGACCTCCGGTAGATCTCGGCCCCGTCCCGGATGTACTCCATCACAACCCTTCCCTGGCCGCCGCGACGGCGGCGCCGATCTCCTCGCGCCGGGACAGTACCGCTCCCCCGCCGACCCGGTAGCCACCGCCCATGGCGGCCACGACATCCACGAACCGTCCGGAGGGCTTGCCGCACCGCCGTTCGCAGCCCGACAGGTGCACCGCTCCCCCGCCGGTGACGACGAGGGCGGGAGCGTCCCGCTGAACGTCGCCGAGCGCCTTCGCGCAGCCCGGCCGTCCCGTGCAGGCGGTCACCCCGGCGAGCACCGATTCCGGGTCGACGGCGAAACCCGCGGCGGCCAGCTCGGCCAGCAGCGCGGCGGCCTCGCCTCCGGGCACGTCCGGCACCACGATCCCGCGCCACGGTGTCACGACGATCCGCGCGAACCGCGCCAGGACCAGCGCCTGGCCGGCGCTCATGCGCCCGAGCGAGGCATCCGCGGCGACCGCGACGAGCTCCCGCCCGCCGCTCGTCCGCCGTCCGGCCACACCGGCCCGCACCCCGCCCGAACCCTCTTCGACGCTCTTCGGCGATGCCGCCACATCGGGTCTTCCCCGGTCTTCGTCTCCGCCGAGAACCCCCCGCACCGCGGCCACCACCGCCGGGACGGCACCGTCCAGCTCGGCGATCCGCCACGCCTCGGACCCGCCCCGCTCCCGCAGGGCGAGAAACGCCCCGGCCCCCGCGAGCAGCGCCGCGACGACCTCTCCCCCGCCCACCCCGGTGACCCGGCCCCGCCCCGCCACGAGAACCTCATACCGATCCCCGGATACCGCCCTGGCCCCGAGATCCGCCCGGAACCGCGGCACCACGTCCCCCCGCCCGTCGTCGAGCGCGAACAGGAACCGCCCCGACAACCCAGCCAGAACCGGCCGCGCGCACAGCCCCTCGTCGAGCGCCGGGACCAGCGACCGCACGTCCGCGGCCCCCAGCCCGTCGAGCCCGGACAACGGCGAGGCCATGATGTTCCGGGCCCGCTCATGCGTCCGCGAAGGCAGCAGTCCCGCCGCCGAGAGCCGCTCGGCCAGCTCATCGGAGCAGCCGTCCCGCAGCCCTCTGACCTGCAGATTCCCTCGCGAAGTAAGCTCGATCATCCCCGAGCCGAGGTCCCGCGCCGCCTCCGCGAGGGCCGCGATCTGGTCTCCTCCGATCGCCCCGCCGGGCAGCCGGACGCGTGCCAGGGCGCCGTCAGCGGCCTGGTGCAGCTGGAGGGCGCCGGGGCAGGCGTCGGGTCGGCTGCGGTCGGTCGGCATTCGGCTGATGATGCCACTTCCTCGCATCTGGGAAGAAACCGATAGTCTCACCGCGACGATCGGGGAGGAAGCCGGTGGGAATCCGGCGCTGTCCCGCAACTGTGAACCCGCGAGGGAAGCCAGGAACGAACCGGCCGTCCAACCATCCGACTGATCGGGGCGCGGACCCCGGGGAGGAACCGCCGTCGTGCGCGAACCCGTCATCCTGCTGCTGTCGACGTCCGACACCGACCTCCTGAGCGCCCGGGCCAGCGGCGCGGCCTACCGCCTCGGCAATCCCGCCCGGATGGACCGCGCCGAGACCGGCGGCGTCGACCTGGCCGTGGTCCGGCTGCTCGGTGGCAGGCGCGCCTGGCAGGAGGGCCTCGACGCGCTCCTCGCGACCGGTGTCCCGGTGGTGGTCCTGGGCGGCGAGCAGGCCGCCGACGCCGAGCTGATGGAGCTGTCGACCGTCCCGAAGGGCGTGGTCGCCGAGGCGCACGCCTATCTCGCCCACGGCGGCGCCGCGAACCTGGGCGAACTCCACAAGTTCCTGTCCGACACGGTCCTGCTGACCGGATACGGCTTCGCCGGGCCGCAGGCCGCTCCGGCCTGGGGCGTCCTCGACCGGGAGGCGGCCGCGACCGACGGCCCGACGGTCGCCGTGCTCTACTACCGCGCCCACCACGTCGCGGGGAACACCGCCTTCGCCGAGACGCTCTGCGCGGCGATCGAGCACCACGGCGGCCGGGCCCTGCCCGTCTTCTGCGCCTCGCTCCGCCAGGCGCCCGCCGATCTCCTCGAGCTCCTCGGCACCGCCGACGCGCTGGTCGTGACGGTCCTCGCCGCGGGCGGCACCCGCCCAGGCGCGGTCGGCGCCGGCGGCGAGGACGAGCTCTGGGACGTCGGCGCGCTCGCCGCCCTCGACGTCCCGATCCTCCAGGGCCTCTGCCTGACCAGCAGCCGCGCCGACTGGGAGGCCAACGACGACGGCCTGACCCCGCTCGACGCCGCCTCCCAGGTCGCGATCCCCGAGTTCGACGGCCGGATCATCACCGTGCCGTTCTCGTTCAAGGAGGTCGACGAGGACGGCCTGACGGTCTACGTCGCCGACGAGGAGCGGGCCCGCCGCGTCGCCGGGATCGCGTGCAGGCACGGCGCTCTCCGCCATGTGGCCCCGGCGGACAAGCGTGTGGCGATCATGCTGTCGGCCTATCCGACCAAGCACTCCCGCATCGGCAACGCCGTCGGCCTCGACACGCCCCGCAGCGTCGTCCGCCTGCTCAGGGCGATGCGGGAGGCGGGCTACCGCTTCGACGACCTGCCCGGGGTCGCCGACCAGGACGGCGACGCCCTGATGCACGCCCTCATCGCCGCGGGCGGCCAGGATCCCGACTGGCTCACCGAGGAGCAGCTCGCCGCCAACCCCGTCCGGATCGACGGCGCCGCCTACACGGAGTTCTTCAAGACCCTCCCCGACGACCTGCGCGAGGGCGTCGAACGGCACTGGGGGGCGGCCCCCGGCGAGCTGTTCGTCGACGGCGGCGACATCGTGCTCGCCGCGCTCGAGGCGGGCAACGTCGTGGTCATGGTGCAGCCCCCGCGCGGCTTCGGCGACAACCCCGTCGCGATCTACCACGACCCCGACCTTCCCCCCAGCCACCACTACCTGGCCGCCTACCGCTGGCTCCAGGACACCTTCCGCGCCGACGCCGTCGTCCACGTCGGCAAGCACGGCAACCTCGAATGGCTGCCGGGCAAGGGCGCGGGGCTGTCGGCCGGCTGCGGCCCGGACGCCGCGCTCGGCGACCTCCCCCTCATCTACCCGTTCCTGGTCAACGACCCGGGCGAGGGCACGCAGGCCAAGCGCCGCGCCCACGCCACCCTGGTCGACCATCTCGTGCCGCCGATGGCCCGCGCGGAGTCCTACGGCGACATCGCCCGGCTGGAACAGCTCCTGGACGAGCACGCGAGCATCGCCGCGATGGACCCGGCCAAGCTGCCCGCGATCCGCGCCCAGATCTGGACGCTCATCCAGGCCGCCAAGCTCGACCACGACCTGGGCCTGGAGGACCGCCCGCACGACGCCGAGTTCGACGACCTGATCCTGCACGTCGACGGCTGGCTCTGTGAGGTCAAGGACGTCCAGATCCGCGACGGCCTCCACGTCCTCGGCGAGCCCCCGCTGGGCGAGGCCCGCGTCGACCTGGTCCTGGCCATGCTCCGCGCCCGGCAGCTCTGGGCGGGCGAGCACTCCCTGCCCGGCCTGCGCGAGGCCCTCGGACTCGCCGAGGACGGCACCGCCTCCCGCGAGGCCACCGACGCAGCGGAGACGACCGCCCGCGCCTTGGTCGCGGCCATGGACGCCATCGGCTGGCCCGCCGGCGAGGAGGCCGCCGCCGTCGTCCGCGACGTCCTCGGCCACGACGACGCCCAGGTCACGGCGATCCTCCGGTTCGCTGCCACCGAGGTGGTCCCCCGCCTGGAGCGGACCACCGACGAGATGAAGCACACGCTGCACGCCCTCGCCGGCGGCTATGTGCCGGCGGGCCCGAGCGGCTCCCCGCTGCGCGGCCTGATCAACGTGCTCCCGACGGGCCGCAACTTCTACTCCGTCGACCCGAAGGCGATCCCGAGCAGGCTCGCCTGGGCGACCGGCCAGGCGATGGCGGACTCGCTGCTGGAGCGCTACCGGGCCGAGCACGGCGAGTTCCCCCGCAGCGTCGGCCTGTCGATCTGGGGCACCAGCGCGATGCGCACCTCGGGCGACGACATCGCCGAGGTCCTGGCGCTGCTGGGCGTCCGGCCGGTCTGGGACGACGCCTCCCGCCGGGTCACCGGCCTCGAACCCGTCCCCCTGGACGAGCTGGGCCGGCCCCGCGTCGACGTGACCGTCCGCATCAGCGGCTTCTTCCGGGACGCCTTCCCCCATGTCGTGGCGATGCTCGACGACGCCGTCCGGCTGGTCGCGGAACTCGACGAACCGGACACCTCGAACTTCGTCAGGGCGCACGTGACGGGCGACCTCGCCGACCACGGCGACCGGCGCCGCGCCACCCTGCGCGTCTTCGGCTCGAAGCCCGGCTCCTACGGCGCGGGCATCCTGCCGCTCATCGACAGCCGCAACTGGCGCGACGAGCAGGATCTCGCCGAGGTCTACGCGGTCTGGGGCGGTTTCGCCTACGGCCGCGGCCTGGACGGGATGCCCGCCCGCGGCGACATGGAGAACGCCTACCGCCGGATCACCGTCGCCGCCAAGAACGTCGACACCCGCGAACACGACATCGCCGACTCCGATGACTACTTCCAGTACCACGGCGGCATGATCGCCACGATCAAGGCCCTGACCGGCAAGGCGCCCACCGCCTACATCGGCGACTCCACCCGTCCCGACGCCATCCGCACCCGCTCCCTGACCGAGGAGACCAGCCGGATCTTCCGGGCCAGGGTCGTCAACCCGCGCTGGCTCGCCGCGATGCGCCGCCACGGCTACAAGGGCGCCTTCGAGCTGGCGGCGACCGTCGACTACCTGTTCGGCTACGACGCCACGACCGGCGTGGTCGCCGACTGGATGTACGACACGCTCGGCCGGACCTACGTCCTGGACGAGGAGAACCGGGCCTTTCTCACCGAGTCCAACCCGTGGGCCCTGCACGGCATCGCCGAACGCCTGCTGGAGGCGGCCGGACGCGGCATGTGGGAGAACCCCGACCCCGAGGTGCTCTCCGGCGTCCAGCAGGCCTTCCTCGAAACCGAGGGAGATCTCGAGGCGGGCACCGGGTGATCAAGTGATCAACAGCTCACCAACGCCGGGATGACCGGGGCCGATGTCGGTTAGTGTCGATACCGTGACGAAGATCCGCATCGGCCTCGCGGCGGCCACCGCCGCCGCGGCCTGGGCGTTCCGCGACGTCCTGCCCGCACTCGGCGCCCTCTCCCCTGGCGACAGGGTCAAGCGCTCCCCGCACTATCGCGACGGGACCTTCCACAACCAGGGGGTCAGCCCCAACAAGGCGCGGCCGGGGCTGGTGCCGGGCGAGTTCCTCCGGCGCGAGCAGCGGCAGCCGCTCCGGCCGGTGCCCCTGCGCACCCCCGAGTTCGCCGCCCCGGCGGCGGACGCGTCGGATCCGGCGGAGCTGAGCGTGCACTGGCTCGGCCACGGCACCTCCGTCGTCGAGATCGACGGCCGCCGGGTGCTGTTCGACCCCGTCTTCTCCGACCGGGTCTCGCCGAGCGGGATCGTCGGGCCCAAGCGGGTCCACCCGGTGCCGGTCCGGGCCGAGGACCTGCCCCGCCTCGACGTCATCGCGATCTCCCACGACCACTACGACCATCTCGACCTGCCGTCCGTCCGGACCCTCCTCCAGACCCAGGACGCCCCGTTCGTGGTCCCGCTGGGCGTCGGGGCGCATCTGGAGAAGTGGGGCGTGCCGGCCGGGCGGATCGTCGAACTCGACTGGGACGAGCACGCCGTCGTCGCCGGGCTCAAGATCACCGCCACGCCGTCCTATCACTTCTCCGGCCGCGGCCTGAAGCGCAATCCCACGCTGTGGTGCTCGTTCGTGGTCGCGACCGGTACGGAGCCGGGCAGACCCGAGACGAAGGTCTTCTACACCGGCGACTCCGGCTACTTCGACGGCTACGCGCGGATCGGGGAGCAGCACGGGCCGTTCGACCTGACCCTGATGCAGGTCGGCGCCTACAGCGACGCCTGGTCCGACATCCACATGACGCCGGAGGAGGCCGTCACGGCCCATCTCGACCTGCGCGGCGGGCTGCTGGTCCCCGTGCACTGGGCGACCTTCGTGCTGGCCATGCACCCGTGGGCCGAGCCCGCCCGCCGCCTGCTGGAGGACGCCGAGGCCCGCGGGGTCACGGTCGCGATCCCCCGGCCGGGCGAGCGCGTCGAGGTCGCCGCACCGCCCAAGCCGGACGGCTGGTGGGAGGAGCTCGCCTAGGGTCAGCCCTGGAGGGCCAGGGCCGCGGGAAGGTCGTCGACCATCGTGAAGCGGTCGGCCAGGCCGGTCACCCAGAGGGCGCGGGCGGCGTTGTAGCGGGCTCCTGCCAGGACGAGGGCACCGCCGCCGCGTTCGAGGCGGCGCCACAGGGCCACCAGGGTGCCCAGGCCGCGGGAGTCGAGGAAGGTCAGCCCGGCCAGATCCATGATCACCCGGGCGTCGTCGGCGACGGACTCCTCCAGGGCATCGTCGAGGGCCACATGGCTGACGGAGTCGAGATCACCGTGCACAGCGATGACGGTCTGCCCTTCGGTCTCGGCGAACGAGAACGAGAAATCCGGCACCGGACATCCCCCCAAAGCTCTCCGTCAGGTGAACCCGCACGGGTACCACTACCGTAATCTGAAAGACCGGTACGCAACGGGAACAGATTAGTGGAGGAAGGATCGTGATCGCACAGCCGGCCGATCCCTGTGATCATGTCTGACTTCCGGCATCCGGCGTTCTTCTACCGCACGCCCGAGGAGTACCTCGCGGGCGCCACGGCGTTCGTGCACGCGGGGCTCTCCGCCGGGCAGCCGGTGGCCGTCGCGGTCCCCGGGCCGCGCCTGGAGGAGATCCGCGCCGGGCTCGGCTCCGCGGCCGGCTCCGTGAAGATGATCGACATGCGGGAGGCGGGCCGCAATCCCGGCCGGATCCTCCCCGGTGTCCTGAGCGCCTTCGCCGACGCCCACCCCCACGCGACGCCGCACATCATCGGCGAGCCGATCTGGCCCGGCAGGACGGAGACCGAGTACCCGGCCTGCGCCCAGCACGAGGCCCTGATCAACCTGGCCTTCGCGGGCCGCAGCATCGCGATCATGTGCCCCTACGACGCGTCCCGGCTCGGCCGCCGCGCGCTGGCCGACGCCGCGGTCTCCCATCCCGTGCTGTGGGACGCCGACGGTGAGCGCAAGAGCGATCGCTTCGCCCCCGAGCGGCTCGTCGCCGACTACAACACGCCGCTGCCCGAGCCTGTGGGCACCGTCCGGGTCCTCCCCTTCGACGAGGCGGCCCTTCCGCTGGTCCGCGAGTTCACCGTCGCCGAGACCCTCCGGGCGGGGCTCGGCCGTGACCGGGCCGGAGACGCCGAACTGGTGGTCAACGAGCTCGCCGCCAACTCCGTGCACCACGGCGGCGGCTCCGGTGTCGTGCGGATCTGGCGGCACTACGGCCAGGTCGTCTGCGAGGTCTCCGACCAGGGCCGCATGACCGATCCGCTGGTCGGCAGGAGACCGGCGGGCGACTCGGTCCGCGGCGGCCGCGGCGTGCTGATGGTCAATCTGATCGCCGACCTCGTGCGCACCCACACCGGCCCCGCGGGCACGACCACGCGCGCCTATTTCCGCCGCGTTTGACCTCTTGTGCCAGGGGAACTCCGGGGCCCATGGACGCCCAGCAGGAAACAAGAGAAGCGGCGCAGAGCCGATGGATGACGGGGCTCGCACGGACCGGGCTCGCGGCCCGCGGGCTGCTCTACGTGCTGGTGGGGATCATCGCCTTGCAGATCGCCTTCGGATCGGGTGAGAAGGAGGCCGACAGCTCGGGCGCCGTCCAGACGCTGGCCGAGAAGCCCGGCGGCATCGTCCTGCTGTGGCTGATCGTGGTCGGGCTGGCGGGGCTGGCTCTGTGGCGGCTGGCCGAGGCGGCCTTCGGCGCCGCCGGGCCCGGTGGGCACAAGCCGTCCAAGCGGCTGCTGTCGCTGGGGCGCGGCGTCTTCTACATCGGTTTCTTCGTGACGACGCTGCTGTTCACGATCGGCGCGCGCGAGAAGGAGTCCAGCGACGAGAAGTCGAAGGACCTGACCGGCCGGGCCATGCACGACGTGCCCGGCGGCCGGTGGCTGGTGCTGCTGGCCGGGCTCGTCCTGGTCGGTGTCGGGATCGGGATGGCCTGGCGGGCGCTGGCGAAGAAGAAGTTCATGGAGAAGCTGACGGTCACCGGGCACGCCCGCGAGGTCGTCGAGAAGCTCGGCATGACCGGCCGGACCGCCCGCGCCCTCGTCTACGGCACCGCCGGCGTCTTCCTCGCCTACGCGGGCATCTCCTTCGACCCGGACAAGGCCGAGGGCGTGGACGGAACCCTGCGCGAGTTCGCCACGACCCCGGCCGGACCCTGGCTGCTGGTCGCCGTCGCCCTCGGCCTCGTGACGTTCGGCGTCTACTCCGCCTGCGAGGCGAAGTGGCGCCAGGTCACCCCGGGCAACAATCCGGGCTGATCAGCGGGGCGCGTCGTCCCCGGTGACGTCCTTGATGGCGTGCACGACCGCACCGAGCTCGGCGGCCAGCCCGGCGAGCGTGGTGCGGTCGTTCCCGGTGAGGTTGACGGTCCGCAGCTCGTCGGGCTTGGGCAGCTTCGCGACGATCTCCGGCAGCGTCCTGATCAGCTCGGCCTGGAGACTGGCCGGGCTGCGCTCGTTGGCGATCTCGGCACGGATCCGGTCGCGTTCCAGGGTCAGCAGCGTCACGTCGTGCGCGCCGCGCGCCTTCGTCACCTCCAGCTCGATCCTGGCGAGCTGCTCCTGGGCCTCCAGCTCGCCCGCCAGCCGGGACGTCTCGAGCTCGACGTCGTGCCGCCGCAGCTTCTCCGCCGTCTCGGTGTCGAACCGGCGGCTCGCCTCGGCCGCCTCGGTGTCGAAGCGGCGGCCCGACTCACCGGTCTCGGCGTCGAAGCGCCGGGCCGACTCCGCGGACTCGACGTCGAACAGCCGGGCGTCGTTGGTCTGCTTCAGCTCGGTCAGCTCGCGGGCGTGCTCGATCCGGCGGGTCTCCTTGAGCCGGGCGGCGGTCATCTCCTTCTCCGAGATCACCTCCTCGGCCTCCAGCTCCGCCAGACGGGCGATGCGGGCCTGCTCCGAGCGGTAGGGCTTCTGCAGGTTCTCCCACAGCCGCGACGAGCTGACCACGGCCTCCTTGATCTGCACGGTGACGATCCCGACGCCGAGACCGTCCGCGACGGCCCTCAGCCGTGCGGTCAGCTCCTCGATGATCGGCTGCTTGTCCGACAGGACGTCGTGGACGCCGAGCGTCGCGACCTTGTCCTTGATGGCGGCCTCGGCCTGCTCCTTCAGCTGGAGGTTGACCAGGCGCATCGGGTCGTCGGCGTCGCTGAAGTCCAGCTTGCGGTAGGCGGTCCCGAAGTCCTGGATGATCCACTGCACGTATCCCTGGACGAGCACGCCCTGGAGCTCGCGGCAGATGCAGTAGGCGTTGATCAGGATCGTCTGGGTCGCGCCCGGCACGACCAGGAAGGTGTCGGTCGCGGGGTTGAAGCGGAACGACACCCCGAGGCCGAGGTGCAGCGGCTCGGCGCGGCCCCTGCGGGTGTGCACGACGAACGCGTTCGGCGGGACCAGCACGGTCTTCCACCGCCAGAACCCGCTGACGCGCACGTCGACCGCGTTGGGGACGGGCGCGGGCGCCACGCCCAGCGCCCTGCCGCGCTTGGCGAAGGCGTCGGGCGCGCCGCCGGGCGCCGGGGCCATCGCGGGCGCCGCGGGACGGGCGCGCAGGTCGCCCTCCAGCATCGCCTGCTGCGCGACGACCTGTTCGAGATAGGTGTTGCCGGCCTCTTTGGCCATGTCGCCTCCCGGGGGTTCTCTCAAGGTGTGTGACACCCCCGGGACATGATCGGTTCCGTCTAGGGGGCCACCTTCTCGGCCGGCTGGACGGACTTGGCGCCCGAGTCGCGGACGAGCAGGCATGCCGCGGCGCCGACCAGCATCACGATGATCGGGAACAGCATGGTCGGCCGCACGGCCGTCACGAAGGCGTGGGTGAACACGTCGTGCCCGATCTTCTGGATCTGGGCGGCGACGTCGGCGGGGACTCCCGCGGGCGCCTCGGCGGTCCGCTGCCCGCCGATCTCCAGCCCGCCCTTCGCGGCGTCCTTGATCCCGGCGACGAACGGCTGCCTGACCTGCTCGGGCAGGGCTCCGGCCCGCTTCTGGGCCTCTTCGGCGAGGCTCGCGGCCATCTGGCTCTGCAGGATCGCGCCGGCGACCGTCCCGCCGAGCACGGAGCCGATCTGGCGGATCGTGTTGTTCACCCCGGAGGCCGCACCGGCCTGGGCGGGGGCGACGCCCCGCATCGCCTCGGTGGCCATCGGGGCGAACACGCAGCCGATGCCGAGTCCGGAGACGAGGAAGGGGCCGAGGAACGCGGTCCAGTCGGCGTCGACGGAGAAGACGGCGAGCAGCCAGGCCATGGCGACCGCGTAGACCGTCATGCCGAAGATCAGGATGTTGCGGCCGCCGAGCTTGTCCGACAGCTTGCCCGCGAACGGCGCGACGAACATCGACACCAGCGACGACGGCGCCAGCACCAGGCCCGCCTTGATGGCCGAGAAGCCCAGCACCGACTGGAGGTAGATCGAGATCGGCAGGAACAGCCCGATCATGCCGATCGACACCGCGAGCCCGACCATGCTGAGGACGGTGAAGTTGCGCTGCCGGAACAGGGAGAACGGGACGAGCGGCTCGTTGTCCTGGCGGGAGCGCTGCTGGAGGACGAAGGCGGCGAACACCACCGCGGAAAGCGCCAGCGAGGCCAGGATCCAGCCGTTCCACTCGTAGCGCTGGCCCTCGGTGAGGGCGAAGGCGAGGAAGAACAGCGCGACCGTCACCAGGGCCACGCCGGTCCAGTCGAGCTTGTGCTGGCGGTTGTGCCGGACGTCGGGGATGAACGCCCACGCCATGACCAGCACGAGCACGCCGATCGGCACGTTGACGAAGAAGATCCAGCGCCAGTCGAAGGCCGTGACGAGCAGCCCGCCGAGGGTCGGCCCCGCGACCGTGGACAGGCCCGCGACCGAGCCCCACACACCCATCGCCGCCCCGCGCCGCTCGGCCGGGAACGTCGCGATGATCAGTGCCATCGTCTGCGGCATCAGCAGCGCCGCGCCGCCGCCCTGGAGGACCCGGGCGGCGATCAGCTGCCAGGCCTCCTGGGAGAGCCCGCAGAGCAGGGAGGCGACGGTGAAGACCGCGACTCCGAGCATGAACATCTTGCGCTGGCCGCGCATGTCGCCGAGGCGGCCCGTCGTGATCAGCATGACGGCCAGGATCAGGACGTAGCCGTTGATGACCCAGAGCACCTCGTCGATGCCCGCGTCGAGGTGCTCGGACATGCTCGGGACCGCGATGTTCACGATCGTGAGGTCGAGCAGGGTCATGAAGAACCCGAGGGACAGGGTGATGAGGATCGCCCACGGGTTGCCGTGCCAGCGTCGTATCAGGGAGGTCACGGCATTACGATACGCCTACGTCCCCTAATCGGCGTCCCGGGGGCCGCCCCTAGTGTGAAACACATGATCCGGACTCTGGCCGTGGAGAACTACCGGTCGCTGCGCCATCTCGTGCTGCCGCTGGGGCGGCTGAACGTCGTCACGGGGGCCAACGGGAGCGGGAAGTCCAGCCTGTACCGGGCGCTGCGGCTGCTGGCCGACTCCTCGCGGAACGGCTCGGTGGCGGCCCTGGCACGGGAGGGCGGGCTCGCCTCGACGCTCTGGGCCGGGCCCGAGGTGATCGGCGGGGCGGTGCGGAGGGGCGAGCGGCCCCTCCAGGGGACCGTCCGGAAGAATCCGGTCAGCCTCAGGCTCGGTTTCTCCGGCGACACGTTCGGCTACGCGATGGATCTCGGGCTGCCCGCACCCGGCGACTCCGTGTTCGCCCTCGATCCGCTGATCAAGGTCGAGGCGTCCTGGAGCGGGCCCGTGCTGCGTCCCGCGGCGCTCCTGGCCCAGCGGCACGGCCAGGTGGTCCAGGTCAGGGAGCGGGGCGGGCAGTGGTACCGGGCGCACACGGGCCTGCAGCCGTTCGACTCGATGCTCAGCGAGGTCTCCGATCCGCAGCGCGCGCCGGATCTGCTGGACCTGCGCGAGCAGATGCGGTCGTGGCGGTTCTACGACCATGTGCGGACCGACTCCGGCGCCCCCGCCCGGGTTCCGCAGGTCGGCACGCGGACCCCGGTGATGAGCGCGGACGGCTCGGACGTGGCGGCCGCTTTGGAGACCATCGCGGAGATCGGTGATCACACCGCGCTCGGCCGGGCCGTCGAGCGCGGCTTCCCGGGATGCCGGCTGGAGATCGCGATCGAGGGCGGCCGGTTCCAGGTGGGCCTGCGGCAGCCGGGGATGCTCCGGCCGCTGCTCGCGCCCGAGCTCTCCGACGGGACCCTGCGCTACCTGCTGTGGTGCGCGGCCCTGCTCACCCCCAGGCCGCCCGAGCTGCTGGTCCTGAACGAACCCGAGACGAGCCTGCATCCCGACCTGCTGGAGGCGCTGGCCGACCTGATCGCGGTCGCGGCGGGCCGGACCCAGATCGTCGTGGTCACCCATGCCCCGCGCCTGGTGGAGGCGCTGGCGAAGGACCCCGATCACGGGGTCCTAGAGCTGTACAAGGACCACGGCGAGACCCGGCTCCGCGACCAGCTCCCCCTGGAGGAACCGCTGTGGCACTGGCCCAAGCGCTGATTTCCACCGGTTTTGCCGAATAAGGGCATGTTCGGGTGGCTGGCCAGGCGGAATTCCGGCGACACTCCCCCTGATACCGGAGAAAAGAGGAGTCTCATGGTCGAGATACCCGCAGGCATGATCCTCTGCCTCATGGCCATCGTCATCGCGATCCTCGTCGCGGCGATCCTTCCCGTCTGGCACTACGCCCACCCCAGCAAGCTCGAACTCCGCATCGAGGCGGACCGGGCCGCCGCCAGGAGGGCCGAACGCGAGAAGCGGATCCCGGCCGGAACGGGCGCCTCCCGGCGCTGAAGGATGTTCGCATCCGCGCCGGTTCGGTCGGTGGCGGCTGCTACGGTCCCGCGCATGCCAACCAGTTACCTTGCCTGGAATGACGCGGTCACCCTCTTCGAGGCGCGGGGAGTGCCGGAGAGCACGTACCGGAACCTGTACGAGGAGGACTACATCCTCGTGTCCGGCCCGGCCGCGGTGAGCGGGGAGCTCCCGATGGACGACCACGAGCGGACGCCGTGGGCTGCTGGGGACACCCCGGACGGTGCGACCGGGTACATCGTCGACGGTGATCTGTCCGTCGACGGAGACCTGGTCGACATCGACGACGGCGCCGCCGCGCTGATCGTCCTGGGTGACCTGCGGGCCAGGAACGTCTACCTCGAGGGCGACATCAAGCTGATCGTCATGGGCGACGTGACCGCAGACGCCTTCGTCGGCGACATGACCGACAAGCTCGTGATGATCCACGGCGATCTGCGGGCCACCGTCGCGATCTTCTGGAACGAGTTCTGCCCCGACCTGATCGGCGGCACCCTGCAAGGCAGGGCCCTCACCCCCGGCTACCTCGACCTCTCCGACGCCCCCATCGGCCGGGTCGTCGACCCCGCGCCCGCCGCTCCCCTCGCCGACCTCCTCGTCCCCGAGCTCCTCGTCACCGCCGACCCCGGCGAACGCGACTTCACCGAGATCGGCGTCCGCGGCGCCACCCTCCGCGAACGCGTCATCGACGGTCAGCCCCTCATCAGGGTCTGATCCTCAACCGGCCCTGATCTCCATGGGGCCGCATCTCACTCGGGCCAGCGGGTTCTGAGCCAGGACAGGGAGGTGCGGCCCTGCGCGGCCTGGAACCCGCGGACGGTCGGCAGGCCCGGAGGCGGCGGCAGCAGGGACTGCCGCACGAAGAAGCCGGTGAGGGCGGTGAGGACGGCCGTCACCCCGGCGGGGTCGGCGCCGCGGGCCGCCGGATGGGCGTCGAAGATCGTCTCGGGGGCCGGTCCGCCCTGCATACGGACGCTGGGGAGCATCGCCATCAGGTCGAACCAGGGGGCGGCGAGCCCGGCCCACGGCCAGTCGACGACATAGACCCGGTCGCCGGTGAGCAGCAGGTTGTCAGCGCGCAGGTCGCCGTGGGCGAGAGTGTCCCCCGCCACCGCGTCGGCCCAGGTCTCCTCGGCCTCCGCCAGCTCCGCGAGGTGGCGGCGCGCCCAGGGATCGACGCGGCCCAGCTCATCGGGCGAGGCGTGGAGCAGGGTGCGCCAACCGTGGAAACCCGCCCCGACGCGCTCGGCCGTCGGCGGCGCCGCCAAGGGAGCGGGAGTGAGGGTCTCGGCGAGGCGTGTCACAGCGTCGAGGACGCGGTCCAGCTCGGCGGGATCCCAGGGCTGGGCGGGCATCCTGCCGTCGATGTCCTCGAAGAGCAGGGCCACCCAGCCGTCGCGGTCGACGGAGCCCAGCAGCCGGGGCGCGGGCACCTCCGGCGGGAGGGCGGAGGCGATCCGGATCTCGGCCCGGTGGATGTCCGGCGAGTCCGGGTTCGCCTCGGCGCTCACGGCCTTCACGAACGCCCGGCTCCCGTCCGTGAGCCGCAGCCGCGCCGCGACCCCGGGAGAGAAGCCCCCGCGTTGCGTGACCGCCTCGGCGACCCGCGCCCCGAGCAGCTCCGCGACCTCCTCGTGCAACCATCCCGGCACTTCCGACCAGGCCAGACGCACTCCGGTGGCGGGCGGTCCGACCTCCACCTCGTCCATGAGGGCATGATCGCACCGGACGCCCGTCCGGCCAACGGATTTGCGCGCGGGCGATCAGGCCGTCTTCTCCAGGAGGGTCTTGAGGGAGGACAGGTAGGAGGGCCAGCCTCCGGAGACCATCGTGACGAGGGTGCTGCCCTCCTCGAAGCCGTCGTGGGTGACGGTGAGCCTGACGCGATCGGCGTCGGGTTCGAGGGCGAAGGTGACCCGGGAGCGGGGCTCGGCGGTGATCTTCGCGAGGGTGTCGGGGTCGATCTCGAAGGAGTCGGACCAGTCCTTGGTGAAGGTGTGCCAGGAGTAGGACAGCCGGCGGTGCGGGTCGTACTCCAGGACCCTGCTGCCGCCGTCGTCGATGGTGACGCCGTTGGCGCGCCAGGTGATGGGAGCGCCCTCGGCCCAGGTCGACTCGAGGGTGTGGCCCCAGTAGTCCTGGGTGAACGCCGGCTCGGTGAGGGCGCGCCAGAGCCGTTCGGCGGTCGTGGTGATGTAGGTCGTGTAGACGAACTCGGGCTTGGACATGCTGGGCTCCTCCAGAGCTTGCTTCAGGGTCGACAGCGCCTGGACGCGCTCGCGGTCGTAGCGGCGGATCCAGCGGTCGGCGATCTCGTTGATGGGGGCGGCGTTGAGGAAATGGAGCTTCTCCCGGCCGCGCCGGAGCGTGGTGATCAGGTTGGCCTCCTGGAGGACGGCCAGGTGCTTGCTGACCGACTGGCGGGTCATGTCCAGGCCGTCGCACAGCTCCCCCAGAGTCTGGCCGTCCCGCGCGTTCAGCCCGTCCAGGAGCCTGCGACGGCTCGGATCGGCCAGCGCCTTGAAGACCAGGTCCACGTCTCTCCCACCTTCCACATGCAGCCTTCCGGCTGCCTTTAATTTAGGCAGCCGGAAGGCTGCATGTCAACCGCTGGGCTCCGGCCGAGCCGAGCGGCGCGTTCCGGGGGCCGGGGGGCGGGGGCGGCTGGCAGGGTGGGGGGATGAGCGATCCGTGGGAGCCCGAGTGGGACGTCAGCCCGTCGCTGGTGGGAGAGCTGCTGGCCGAGCAGTTTCCGGAGGTCGCGCGGGAGCGGATCAGACTTCTCGGCGTGGGCTGGGACAACGTCGTCTACCTGGTCGGCGACGCGTGGGTGTTCCGCTTTCCCCGGCGGGAGATCGCGCTCGCGGGGGTGGCCAGGGAGATCGACGTGCTGCCCGGCCTCGCGCCCTCGCTGCCGCTGCCGATCCCCGTTCCCGAGCTGGTCGGGACCGCGACGGGCCGGTTCCCCCGGCCGTGGTGGGGCGGGCGGCTGGTTCCCGGCAGGGAGCTCGCCGACGCGGCCGTACCGGAGGGATCACGGGAGGAGCTGGGCGTTCAGGTGGGGCGGTTCCTGGCCGCGCTGCACGCCACACCCCCCGCACCCGGACTGCCCGCCGACCCGATGGGCCGCGGTGACGCCCGCAAGCGCGCGGCGATGGCCCGCAGAACCCTCGGCTCGCCGGCCGTCCGGGGCGTCTACGAGGCGGACAGCTCGATCGAGGACCTCCTGGCCGCCGGGGAGAGCCATCCCGGGGGCGGCGCCCGGACCGTGCTGTCCCACGGTGACCTGCACCTGCGGCATCTGCTCGTCGGCTCCGACGGGACCGCCGCCGGAGTGATCGACTGGGGCGACCTGTGCGTGGCCTCCCCCGCGGTCGACCTGTCCCTCGCCTACGCGGGGTTCACCGGGACGGCCCGCGCCGCGCTGCTCGCCGAGTACGGCCCGCTGACGGAGGACGAGGAGACCACGGCGCGGGTCCTCGCCCTCTACCTGTGCGTGACGCTCGCCGGCTACGCCGAGGCCACCCAGCGCCATGCCCTCCTGGAGGAGGCGATCGCCGGGATCGGACGGAGTGTCACCGCCTGACGTCACAATGGGGCGATGGACGCCGAAGCGTGGGACCGCAGGTACGCGGCACAGGATCTGTTGTGGTCGGTCGAGCCGAACCGGTTCGTGGCCGAGGAACTCGCCGCGCTGCCGCCGGGCAGGGCGCTCGACCTCGCCTGCGGCGAGGGCAGGAACGCCCTGTGGCTGGCCTCGCTCGGCTGGCGGGCGACCGCGGCCGACTTCTCCGGCGTCGCGGTCGGGCGGGGACGCGAACTCGACCCGGACGGCCTGGTCGAGTGGCGCGTGGAGGACCTGACGACCTGGGAGTTCCCCGAGGCCGATCTCGTGCTCGTCGCCTATCTGCACCTCCCCGAGCGGGAGATGGCCGCCGTGCTCGGCAGGGCGGCGCGTGCGGTCGCGCCCGGCGGCACCCTCTTCTTCGTCGGGCACGACCGGACCAATCTCACCGAGGGCGTGGGCGGGCCGCAGGATCCGGCGATCCTGCACTCCCCCGGCTCCGTCGCGGACGCGCTGACCGGGCTCAGGATCGAGCGTGCCGAGCGGGTGAGGCGTCCGGTGGGCGATCGGACGGCCGTCGACACGCTGGTGCGGGCCGTCCGGGAGTGAGACGGCGGGAACCGTTCCGTCCGCGGGGCACTCTAAGCTCTAGTAGTGCTCATAGTGAGAGGAACGCGCATGAGAGAGCGGATACGGGGCTGCCTGCTCGGCGGCGCGATCGGCGACGCGCTGGGGGCGCCGATCGAGTTCCAGAGCCTGGCGGAGATCCGCCGGATCCATGGCGAGAACGGCGTCGAGAGCTTCGTCTGGCACGACAGCGGACGGCTCGGGGTCGTCACCGACGACACGCAGATGACCCTCTTCACCGTCGAGGGGATCCTGCGGGCCGCCGGTGACGTCCCCGCGTCGGTGTTCGCCGCGCACCGCCGCTGGTACGCCACCCAGATCCTGCCGTTCCCCTCCCGCGGCCGGATCGATCTGCCGGTCGGCGACGTCCTGCTCGACGGCGGGCTCGGCGACGAGGCGTGGCTCTACGCCCGCCGAGCCCCCGGCAACGCCTGTCTGTCGGGCCTGCGCTCCGGGCGCCGGGCCACCCTCGACGAGCCCGCCAACCCCGACTCCAAGGGCTGCGGGGCCGTCATGCGGTCGGCGCCGTTCGGGCTGGTTCCCGCCTGGACTCCCGGAGAGGCCTTCGCTCTGGCGTCCGAGTGCGGGGCCCAGACGCACGGCCATCCGTCCGGCCATCTCGCGGCGGGGGCGCTGGCCGCCCTCACCCGTCTCCTCCTGGACGGCCTGACGCTCGAGGAGGCCGTGAACGTGGCCCTCGGGCTGCTCGCCACCCGTCCCGGCCACGAGGAGACGGCCGGGGCACTGCGCCGCGCCCTCGAGGCTCCGCGTGACAAGCCGTCCGCTGAGCTGCTCGAGACCCTGGGCGCCGGCTGGATCGCCGAGGAGGCGCTGGCCATGTCCGTCTACTGCGCGCTCGCCCATCCCGGGAGCGTCCGGGACGCGCTGCTGCTGGCCGTCAACCACTCCGGCGACAGCGACTCCACCGGTGCCATCACCGGCAACCTCCTCGGCACCGCGCTCGGCGAGTCCGCTCTTCCGCGGGCGTGGGCGGACGCGGTCGAGGGCGCGGCCACGACCGTCCGGCTGGCCGACGAGCTCGCCGCCCTGGAGGCCTGACTCAGCCGGACACCGCCCGGGCCAGCGCCTCGAGCCCCGGACGGAGGTCGGCCGCCGAGATCGCGCCGAAACCCAGGGTCAGTCCCGGCCCCGCCGCGGACCCGAACATCGACAGCGGGAAGACCGCCGCCCCGAGCGCGGCGGCCCGCGCGGCCACGGCGGTGTCGTCGGTGCCCGGCGGCAGGCGCGCGCTGAGGTGGAGGCCCGCCGCGGTCGGCACCGGAGTGAGCTCCGGGGGCAGCCCCGCCAGCAGCAGCCCGCGGCGCACGGCGTACTCGCGCCGCATCCGCCGCACGTGGCGGATGAACGAGCCCTCGGTGAGGAACGCGGCCAGCGCCGCCTGCTCGGGCAGCGGGACATGCCAGTCCGTGACGTACTTGGCGGTCCTCAGCGCACGCCGCAGGGAGGGCGGCGCGACGAGGAAGCCCAGGCGGAGGATCGGCAGCATCGACTTGGAGAACGAGCCGACATAGACCACCCGGCCGGAGGGGTCCAGGGAGTGCAGGGCCTCCAGCGGACGGCCCGAGAAGCGGAACTCGCTGTCGTAGTCGTCCTCGATGAGCACCGCGTCGTGCCGCTCCGCCCAGGCCAGGAGGGCCACCCGCCGCCCCGCCGACATCGGCATGCCCAGCGGGAACTGGTGGGACGGGGTCAGGAACACCAGCCGGGCGTCGTCGGGAAGGGCGTCGACGACCAGGCCCTCGCCGTCGACCGGAACCCTGGCGACCGTCATGCCCGCGGCGGTCAGCGCGTGCCGGACCGGCGGATAACCCGGATCCTCCACCGCGGCGATCGAGCCGGGTGGGAGCAGCACCCGGGCGATGAGGCCGACCGCCTGCTGTGCACCGGCCGTGACCAGGACGTCGAGCGGGTCGGCCCGCACCGAGCGCGCCACCGCCACATGCCGGGCGATCGCCTCCCGCAGGCCCGGGTGCCCGGCCGGATCGCCGTACATCCCGGTGCCCACCGCTCCCGCCCTGAGCTCGGCGGTGAGCAGCCGCCGCCAGGTCGCCCACGGGAACATCCGCACGTCGGGATGGCCGGGACGGAAGTCGTAGCGGGGCCGCTCGGCCAGGTCGATCGGCGCGGTGAGGGAGTCCCAGACGGGCAGCGGTCTCAGCGCACCCGGCACGGGCTGCGCCGGGCGCCCCGCGAACCCCGGCGCGACGAAGGTCCCCGAACCGATCCGCGTGGTCAGGAAGCCCTCGGCGGCGAGCCGGTCGTAGGCGGCGCTGACCGTGTTCCGCGCGACCCCGAGCCCCGCGGCCAGCTCGCGCGTGGCGGGCAGCGCGGCCCCCGCCCGCAGCCGTCCCTCCAGGATCGCGTCTCGGAGCTGCCGGTAGATCTGCCCCGACAGATCCCGCCGGTCTCCCAGCACGACGTGAACATCCACGCGACCACCCTAATCGGCCCAGTGCGGATCCCCTCGAATCGGATCTGCCGCGGAGCCACTCACCGTTCTAGCCTCGAGATCATGGACCTCAACGATCTGCACCGCCGTTCCCTGGAGGATCTCGGCGCCTTCGTCTTCGCCGCCAAGCCCGCCGACCTCGCGGCCCCGACGCCCTGCGCGGGATGGGACCTCCGTGCCCTGATCGGACATCTCGTCGCGGAGAACCGGGGCTTCGCCTCCGCGATCGGCGGCCCCGGCGACTGGACCGACGACCGTCTCGGTGACGACCCCGCCGAGACCTTCGCCGAGACGGCCCGCGAGGTCGTCGGCGTCTTCACCGACCTCGAGCGGCAGTGGAGCGTCCGGGAGTTCGGGACCTTCCCGGGGAAGATCGCCATCCGCATGCACTTCATCGACAACGTCGCCCACTCCTGGGACGTCGCCAGGGCCCTGGACCTTCCCTGGTCGCCCGAGGCCGGCCTCGCCGAGGCGGCCCTGACGACCGTCCTGGCCTTTCCGCTCAGCCGCGGTCCCGGCGAGGCGTTCGCCGCGGAGGTGGACCTGCCCGCCGGGGCCTCCGCCGCCGACCGCTTCCTCGCCTACACCGGACGCGACCCCCGGTGACGGGCTGGACGTCCTATGTCGCGCTCGGCGACAGCTTCAGCGAAGGGGTCGGGGATCCGCTCGCCGACGGGAGCCTTCGAGGCTGGGCGGATCTCGTGGCCGGGGGCCTCGGGATCCGGTACGCCAACCTCGCGGTGCGCGGGCGGAGGCTGGACGAGATCGTCGGGTCACAGGTCGGGGCGGCGATCGAGCTCGGGCCCGATCTCGTGTCGCTGACGGCCGGCGGCAACGACGCGCTCCGGCCGGGGTTCGACGCCGCCGACCTCATGAACCGGTTCGAGGCGGCGGTGGAACTCCTAACCACCTCGGGCGCGACCGTGCTGCTGTTCCGCTTCCCCGATCTGAGCGCCCGGCTGCCTCTGCGCCGGATCCTGCGGCCGCGGATCGCCGCCATGAACGAGGCGATCTCCGCGCTGGCCCGTCGGCACGGCGCGCTCGTCGTGGACCTGGCGGCCGATCCCGCGCTGGACTCCCCCGCGCTCTGGTCGGCGGACCGGATCCATCTGAACGCCGCGGGCCACCGGCGGGTCGCCGAGCACGTCCTGGCCGTGCTGAACGGCGTGGAACCGGAACCCGCCACCGTCCCGGCCGCCCCGGCCGGTTCGGGCGGCTCGGATCTGCGGTGGGCCCTCGACCATCTGCGGCCGTGGCTGGGACGGCGGCTGCGCGGCCGCTCCTCCGGTGACGGCCTCGGTGCGAAGCGGCCCGAACCCGCCCCGATGTTCTCGGGAGGACAAACCGGAGTCCGGTGACACAGTGCGGGGGCCCCGGCCGTGGTCGGATGGGGGGATGACGCCTCCTCTTCGCTTCTGGGACCGGCTGCCGGGGCACGTGCGGCAGCGGCTGCTGACCGAGCACCGGGTCGAGACCCATCCCGCGCGGAGCGCTTTGCAGCTCCAGGGCATGCTCGCCGAGGACGTCATCGTCTTCCGCGGCGGCCACGCGCTGGAGCTGCGCAGGACCGGCCGCGACGGGCAGCCCGCGGTGATCGGCCTGCTCGGCCCGGGGGACGCGGCCGGGCTGCACGTGCTGTCGGGGCATCCGCAGCGGGCGGACATCGTCGGGGTGGGGCGGGGCGGGCTCGAGGTGCTGCGGATCCCGCAGGCCAGGTTCCGGCAGCTCGCCGAGGAGCACCGGGAGGTCACGGCCGCCGTCCTGCGGACCACGGATGACCGGCACACCCACGAGGGGCTGCGGCTGGCCCTCGCCCTGTCCCCCGACGTGGGCGCCGACCAGCGGCTGGCCGTCCATCTCGTGGAGCTCGCCGAGCGGTTCGGGCGGCTCCAGGCCGGCGGCGCGGTCCTCGACGTCGGCCTCACCCAGGAGGAGCTCGGCCGGTACGCGGGCGTCACGCGGTCACGGACGAACCGGACCCTCAGCCGCTTCCGCGAGCGCGGCCTGCTCGGCGCGAACTGGCGCTACATCGCCGATCTCCAGGGCCTGCGCCATCTCGCCGGGGCCTACGACGACCTCTGGTCGGTCACGCGCGGCCGCCGCGACCCCTACGACGAGCCCGCCGACCTCGCCCTCGAACCCGCGGCGCTGCCCTCCGGGCTCGGGTGGCCCCGGCCGTCGCGGATCCTGGGCGACGTGCGGCACTTCACCGGCCGCCGGGCCGAGCTCGGGCACATGCGCGAGGTGCTGCTGCGCACCCCCGGACCGCGCGTAGCGGTGCTGTACGGGCCGTCCGGCTCGGGGAAGACCGCGCTGGCCGCCCGGTTCGGCAAGCTGTTCTCCGAGCACTTCCCCGACTGCCAGATCTCCGTGGACGTCCGGGACCACTCGATCGCGACCACGCTCGGTGCCATCCTGCGCGCCCTCGGTGTGCCCGGCGAGACAGTCCCACGCGGCGAGGAGGAGCTGACCGACCTCTACCGCAGGCTGGTCGCCGACCGGAGCATCCTGCTCGTCCTCGATGACGCGGGCGACGCCGAGCAGGTCAGAAGGCTGCTGCCGCGCACCCCGTCCTGTGCGGTGATCGTCACCTCGCCGGAGCCCCTGCACGGCGTCGGCGCGGAGAACGTGCCGGTCGGACCGCTGAGCGAGGACGACGCCGTCGCCCTCGTCCACAAGATCGCTCCCAGCGCGTCGGAGACGGCCGGAGCCGACCTGGCGCGGCTGTGCGAGTTCCATCCGCTGGCGGTGGCCGTCGCCGCACCCGGGTTCCAGGGACTCCCGCCGCGGGCCCCCGACTCCTCCGGCCTCGGCTCGGCCCTGATCATGGCCTACCGGCGCCTGCCCGACGACCGGCGCCATCTCTTCCGGTTCGCCGCCCTCACCACCGGGCCCGACTTCTCCGTCGAGGCCCTCGCCGCGCTGCTCGGCTGGCCGGAGCAGCGCGCCTCCGAGGAACTGGCCGAGCTCGCCCACGTCAACCTCGTCACCAGGACCGGGCACCGGCGCTTCCGGCAGCACGGGCTCCTGCGGCGCTTCGCGCTGGAGCGCGTCCGGCTCGAGAACAACGAGAGCGACCGCGACGAGGCCGTCGAGCGGCTGCTCGGCTACTACCTCACCGGGGCCCAGCACCACGGCGACGTCCTCGGCCGCCACCGCCGGGCGCTTCACCACCCCCTCCCCGACGGCGGATGGGGGCAGTCCTCGCGGGGCGCGGGCCTGCCCGGCGATCTCGAGACCGGAGATCCGGACGGGCGGATGGGCGCCCTGGAGTGGCTGGAGCGCGAGCGGCTCTGCCTGATCGCCGCCGTCAGGGTGGCGGCGGAGACCGGACGCCACGCGGTCGCCTACGGCCTGGCCGACGCCTGCTACGACGTCCTGGAGCTCCAGCGGTTCGGGCGGGGCAACCTGGAGATCCACCGGATCGGGCTGCGGTCGGCGCAGCTCGTCGGGGACCAGCGGGCCATCGGGCACATGCTGCACCAGCTCGGCGTGGTCAGCTTCGCGGTCGGCCGCAACCTCGAGGCGATCGCCTACGAGTGGATGGCCGCCCAGGTGTTCGCCGAGCGTGGCGACACCCACGGCGAGGCCGTCGTGCACCAGCAGATCGCGGCCGTCTACCAGGTCCTCGACCGGCACACCGAGGCGCTCGCCGGGGCCGAGTACGCGCGGAAGCTGCACGGCGCGGCGGGCGACGGACGCGGCGAGGCCACCGCGCTGGTCCGGCTGACCACGAGCCTGCGCACCCAGGGCCGCTACGCCGAGGCGCTGGAGTGCGCCGAGCTCGCGCTCGATCTCTACCGCGCGGCCGGTGACCGCAGGGGCGAGGCCGACGCGCTGCGCGCCCGCGCCGACGTCCGCTGCGAACGCCACCAGTGGGTCGACACCGAACGCGACGTCTACCAGGCCCTCGCCATCAGCGAGCAGGCGCAGGACGGGGTGGGCGAGGCCTGGGCGTACATCATGCTCGCCCGGATCAGCCGTCCGCTGGGCGCCTACCTCGACGGCCTCGAACACGGCCGCAAGGCCCTCGACCTGTGCCGGGGCGCGGGCGATCGGCACGGCGAGGGCTGGGCCAGGATCGGCCTGGGCCGCCTGCTCATCGACTGCGCCGACCTCGACGGCGCCCTCGCCCAGCTCGACCCGGCGCTCCAGGCGCACACCGAGATCGACCATCCGCGCGGCCAGGTCGCCGCCCGCATCGGCATCGCGATCGTCCTGCAGCGCCGCGGGCGGCTGCACGAGGCGCGCAGCCATCTCGAGCAGGCCCTGTCGCTGGCCCGCCAGATCGGCGACCGGACCGGCGAGGCCCGCGCCCTGGAGGAGCTCGCGACGACGCTGCGCCGCCTCGACCAGCTCAAGGATGCGATGATCTTCAGCCAGATCGCGTTGAAGGCCTGGCGGTCCCTCGACCACCGGCGGGGGATGGCGACCGTCCTGGGCGGCATCGCCCGCATCCATCTGCGGGCGGGCCGCACCGACGAGGCGCTGGAGGCCTGCGACGAGGCCGAGGAGCTGCGGGCCGCGCTCGGGGACCGGGCGGGCCTCGGCCGGCTCGGCGACACCCGGGCCCGGGTGCTGTCCCGGAACGGCCGCCTCGACGAGGCCCTGGCCTCGGTCGACGCGGCGCTCCCCCGGCTGCGGGCAGGTGCCGCCCAGTTCCACCTCGCCGAGGCCTGCCGGGTGCGGGCCTCGATCCTGCTCAAGCTCGGACGCCTCGACGAGGCCGCCGAGCAGGCCGCCGAGGCGCTGTCCCGGGCCCGCGACCTCGGGGACGGCCAGACGGAGTCGGCGGCGCTGAAGGTCATCGGACGGGTCCACCAGCGCGAGCAGGCCCACGCCAAGGCCCTCGACGCCCTCCGTCAGGCCGACCGGGTCCTCGTCGGCGTCGATGACCAGGGCGGCCGCATCCCTCTCCTCGAGGCCATGGCCGTCTCCCACGAGCATCTCGGCGACGACACCGGAGCGGCCCGCTGCCGCCGCCGCGCCGAGGAACTCCGCCGCTGGCTGGCCCTCCCGGAACCGGGTCAGGGCCTGTACTGACGTCGAGACCGGCCCTAGCCGGTGCGGAGGCGCTCGCGGGCCACGTCGGTGAGGGGCTGGTAGGTGCCGTCCTCGGCGCGGAAGTAGGCCGTGCCCTCCGCCGGGACGCCCTCGGCGCGGAGCCCGGCGGTGAGCAGGCGGGCGTAGGCGTTGGCGGGGAGCTCGTCGACGACCCGGATCAGCGAGGGGCCGTCGTCGGGGAAGGCCGCGGTGAAGTCGGCGGCGCCGACCGGGGTCCGGAGCGTCACGGCGGCGGCGAGCAGCTCGAAGCGGCCCGAAGGGATGCCGTAGGCCACGGCCAGGTCGACGCCGGGGACGTCGCCGATGCGGTCCCGCGCCAGGCCGGTGGGGACCGGGCCCTTCGGGGTGCGCACCAGCTCTCCCGCGCGGCCGACCATCCAGTAGTCGCCGTCCCGGTCGCGCTGGAACAGATCGCCGGTCGGCGCCCACGAGTCGCCGGCGGCGAACACGCCGCGCAGCGGGTCGGGGGCGGTCGCGCCGCGGGCCAGCAGCATGCCGGTCTCGCCGGGTCCGCAGCGGACCGCGAAGCCGTCGGATCCCGGCACGAGCATGCCCCGCTTCAGGTCGTAGGCGGCGATCCGGACGCGGGCCGAGCCCGGCAGCGGCCGTCCCAGCGAGCCGGTCTTCTTGCCCGTGACGTTGACCAGCACGACCTCGCCCGAGGTCGAGGCGTAGAACTCCAGGACGCGGGCGGGCGCGAACCTGGTCTCCAGCCGCCGCCACAGGCCTCGCGGCATTCCCGAGCCGATGAACAGGCGGACCGCGTGGTGCCGCTCACCGGGATGGGGCGGCGCCTCGGCCAGGCCGTGGAGCAGGGTCCAGGTGTAGGAGACGACGGTGACGCCGTAGCGGCGGGCCTCGTCCCAGAAGGTCGCCGGATCGTAGTGGCGGGCCAGCGCGATGCGTGAGCCGCCCGCGACCGCGCCGCCGATGGCCGTCAGGATCGCCGACGGGTGGTGCAGCGGGGTGAGGCTGTAGACGGTGTCGGCCGGGGACAGGGCCGCGCTTCCGGCCGTCCCGAACGCCGACAGCGCCCAGCGCCGGTTGGTGATCCGGCTGGCCCTCGTCGCCTCGCCCTCGCCGGTGAACAGCACGAAGGCGACGTCGCTCGCGCAACCGGGGTTCGGTTCGTACCAGCCGGGCAGCTCGACCTCGGCCGGGTCGATCCGCTCCATGTCGGGGAGCCCGGGAGCGCGCTCGCCCGAGCCCAGCAGATGGACCTCCGGCCCCCGGGGAAGATCCGCGGCGAGTGGGGCGTGCTCGGGATCGGCGATGATCCGCCTGACCTGGCCGAGTTCCACCTCCCGTGCCAGGTCGCCCTGCGGCCGCAGCATGACGGCCACCGCGCCGAGCCTGCTCAGCGCCGCGACGACCGCCAGCGCGCTCGGCCGGGTCCCCATCAGCACACCGACGTGGTCGCCCTGCCGGACGCCCATCGAGATCAGCCCGCGCACGACGCTGTCGATGCGCCGTTTGGCCGCCGCCTGGGTGTGGGCCCGGTCCTCATAGAGGAACAGGATGTCGCCCGGGGCCCGGCGCGCCCGCTCGTCGAGGAGCAGCGCCAGCGACATGCGGGTGTCCGGTGCGATCCGTTCCAGCCGGGCCAGCCTCGGCAGCAGCGCCACGGCCTCCTCTCCCAGGTGGACCGCCCCCTTGACGGCCGAGGTCGCGGCATCGGTCACCGACCGGGCCGCTCCGACCCCCACCTGGACGGCCAGATCCATCCCGTAGGCCGTCCGGCCGCCCTTGCGCTTCTCCTCGCGGACCGGCCCGACCTCCTGCGGGACCATGCCCTGCCCCGCCCGCCAGTGCACCCAGCCGGCGACGATCGGCCAGGTGGAGCGGGCGGCTCCCGCACCGGCGACCAGCCCGAAATGCCCGGTCCGCACGCACACCTCGAAGACGTCGGCGCGCGGCGCGGCCCTGGTGATCCCGCGGACCATCGCGGTCGGCGCGATCTCGTCGACCTCGCCGACGAAGACGAGGATCGGGCAGGAGATGTCGGCGAGCGTCACGAGGCGCCCGCCGATCACGAACCCGCCCTTGAGCATCCGGTTGTGGCCGACGAACTGCCGCAGGAACTCCATGAGGGCGGGACCGGGCCAGGCCACCCAGCCCTCGCTGGCCATGAACCGGCGCTGCCGCTCCCGCGGCGCGAGGACCTCGCGGTCGTGCAGCTGGAGCAGGAACTCGATCCGGTTCCGGACGGACTTGGTCGGGCTCAGCACCTGGAAACCGAGCCGGGTCACCCAGCCGGGGACCGCGAACTCGGGAATGTGGTCGGCGAGCTGGACGACCGGGTCCTTGGGGATCCAGTCGGGGACGCCGAAGGGGTTGGCGGCGTCGAGGTCGGCGGGGCTGCCGAACGTGACCAGGGACTCGATGCCGTCGCTGCGGCGGTAGGCGGCGGCCTGGTAGGCGAACATGCCGCCCTGGGAGTAGCCCGACAGATGGACGTCGCGGCCGGTGACCTCGCGGATCCGGTCGATGGCGTCGCTGATCGCCAGCACGTGGTCGGTGATGGTCCGCTCGAGCCCGCCCGGCTCCTTCTCGGGGTGCCCGAAGTCGACGACCCACGGATCGACGCCGAGGTCGTGCAGGACGGCGACGGCGCTGGCCGCCGGGGCGATGTCGTAGATCTCCGCGGTGAGCATGAGCGGCGGGATCAGCAGCATGACCGGACGGTCTTCGAGGACGTCGGGGAAGTAACGGCGCAGCCGGTAGACGGGCTGCTCGGCGACGACCTGATAGGGGCTGGCCTGCTCGTCGGTCCGCAGGCCGCCGAACCTGGCGACCTCCAGAGCGTTCTGTGCGGTCGCGCTCAAGCCGCGCGCCAGCCTCGTTCCGAATCCGATCATTTCGCCCATCACCTCACCATCGTCGCGGCATTCGCTTCTTACAGTCAACGTTGCCGGTTTCCGTGATCAACCACACCCCCGCGTATTGACAATATGTCAATACATGCCCCTGGAGTTCCGGACCATGCGCTCCCCCACCGCGTGGAAACCGCCGCCCGGGCCCCGGACCGGCCCTGCTCGTCGGCAACCACACGACGACGCCCTTCCTGGACGTCCCGGTGATGATGACCGAGGTCCACCGGCGCACCGGGGTGTGGATCAGGTCGATCGCCGACCACGTCCACTTCGCCGTGCCGGGCCGGCGCGACCTCCTGCGGTTCGGCGGCTGCGTCGACGGGACCCGCGAAGCCGTCGCCGGACTGCTGGAAGGGCTGCTCGCCGAGCAGGCGGGCGATCCAGGACGCCGTCCGTGGGGGCGCGTCCTCGGCCGTGGACGTCATTGACAGAACCATGTTCTGTAAGTAGTGAATTACAACAGCAGTGGGTAGGCACCCGGTCGCGACCGCGCACCGCCCCCGAGGAGGCCCGGATGGACACCGTCACACTCACCATCGAACGTCACGCGCGGCCCAGCCTGCGGGCCCGCGCCCTCGCCCGCGGCATGCGCGCCCTCCTGCGGCCCGCGATCGGCCGGGCCTCCGCCGGGCCGATCGACTACGCGAAGGCCGCCTCCTTCGACAAGATGGCCGCGCGGTTCCGGCCGCCGCGCGGCACCCATGTGAAGCCCGTCCGGCTCGACGGCTTCGGTGCCGAATGGGTCCACGGCCCCGGCGTCGGCCGGTCCCGCGAGAAGGTCGTCCTCTACTTCCACGGCGGCGGATGGATCTCCTGCGGGCTCAACACCCACCGCCGGATGATCGCCCGGCTGTCGGCCGCCGCGGGCGTCCCGGCCTTCTCCGTCGACTACCGGATGCTCCCCGAGGTGACCTTCAACGAGGAGGTCCTCGACTGCGTCGCCGCCTACGAGCACCTGCTCGGCAGCGGAATCCCCGCCTCCAACATCGTCGTCGCCGGAGACTCCGCCGGCGGTTACATGGCCTTCGCCTCGACCCTCCTCATCCGCGACGCCGGGCTCCCCCTGCCCGCAGCGATCATCGCGCTCTCCCCCATGCTCGACATGGACCTCGAAGCCAAGCTCGCCCACGCCAACAGCAGGCTCGACCCCACCAACGTGATGCCGGTCCTCCAGAACTTCGTCAAGGAGATCCTCGCCGACCTCGATGCCAAGGACCCCGCCATCTCACCGATCTACGCCGACCTCGCCGGGCTGCCGCCCTGCTACATGAGCGCCGGGACGACCGAGATCCTCGCCTGCGACGCCGAGATCATGGCCGAACGCCTCGCCGCCGCCGGCGTCCCCTGCACCCTCCAGCTCTGGGACGACCAGCTCCACGTCTTCCAGATGTTCGGGTCCGCGCTCCCCGAATCCCGCGCCGCCATCGCCGACTTCGGCCGCTGGGTCACCGCCAGCCTCCCCGCATGACCGCCACCGCCGTCTACGACGACCTCCTCGCCGAATGCGCCGACCTCGACGCCCTCGTCAGCGGCCTCACCCCCTCCGGATGGGCGCTCCCCACCCCCGCCGACGGATGGACCATCGCCCACCAGATCGCCCACCTCAGCTGGACCGACCGGCACGCCGCCCTCGCCGCCACCGACCCCGAAGCCTTCACCCGTCTCATCGCCGAGACCACCGACCCCATGGCCATGGTCGCCGCCGGAGCCGACCCCGCCGCCCATCCCCACGGCCCCCTCGAACCCTGGCGCCGCTCCCGTGAGGAGGTCGTCGACGCGCTCCGCGCCCTCCCGCCCGGCGCCCGCATCCCCTGGTTCGGCCCGCCCATGGCCGGCCCCTCCATGGCCACCGCCCGCCTCATGGAGACCTGGGCCCACGGCCAGGACGTCGCCGACGCCCTCCGCACCACCCGCGAACCCACCCACCGGCTCCGCCACGTCGCCCACATCGCCGTCCGCGCCCGCGACTACGCCCACCACGTCAACGGAACCCCGCCCCCCGCCATCCCCATCCGCGTCGAACTCACCGCACCCACCGGCGAGACATGGACCTGGGGCCCCGGCGACGCCCCCGAGAAGATCACCGGCCTCGCCCTCGACTTCTGCCTCCTCGCCGTCCGCCGCCGCCACCCCGACGACCTCGACCTCCACGCCACCGGCCCCGCCGCCGCCCACTGGCTCACCATCGCGCAGGCCTTCGCCGGACCACCCGGCCCCGGACGCCGCCCTGGCCAGGACACGGCCCACGCGCCGAGTACGCATTGAGTCCCGAGTTCCTGTAGGGTTAACGACGTCGCCAGGGAGGCCGGAAAGCCCCCCGGGACACGCGGAAGTGGCTCAGTGGTAGAGCATCACCTTGCCAAGGTGAGGGTCGCGGGTTCGAATCCCGTCTTCCGCTCGGAGAGACGTCCCGACGTCTCACGGTGGAGTGGCCGAGAGGCGAGGCAACGGCCTGCAAAGCCGTGTACACGGGTTCAAATCCCGTCTCCACCTCCAAGCACCATCCAGGTGCCCGGACGATTAGCTCAGCGGGAGAGCGCTTCCCTGACACGGAAGAGGTCACTGGTTCAATCCCAGTATCGTCCACCGGTCCCGAGGCTCGTCGCGTTCGGAAGCTCAGCTTCCGCACGCGGCGGGCCTTTCGGCGTTTTTCCGGGGGATGTTCCGCCAGCCGCCGTCTTTCGCCGGTCCTCGGCTTGGGTTCTCGTCGCTCTGGTGAGGGTGCCCATCGCGGCGGCCAGGGGTGGGTTGGGGTGGGTGGGGTCGGTGGTGAGGTGGGTGAGGATCCTGGGGATGAGCTCGGGGGGCTTGTCCTGGCTGAGTTTGGCCTTGGCGACGGTGCGGGTGGGGGTCAGGCGGAAGCCGGTGGCGCCGGGGGCTATGGAGTGGGCGTAGGGGAAGCCTTGCCAGGAAATGGGCTGGGCCTCCCCCGTACCCGGGTCAGGGGCGGAGGGTCTCCGCGTCGATGACGGACTGCGGGTCGCTCTGGGCGGGGGACGAACGGCCCTGCAGGAACGGGCGCAGGTAGGTCTGGTTGAGGCCGGGAACCTCGTCCTCGATGACGTAGGTCGCCTTCGTCGTGGCCGCGGCCGTCGACGTCTTGACCGTCGGGAGGGTCTTGAAGTCGGCCTTGAACTCGTGACGGCCGATCGTCGTGAGCACGTAGCCACGCTGGTTGTTGTAGAACTTCAGATGCGGATTGATCTTCAGATAGGACTGGGTGGACGGGTCGGAGTCGGCACCGTCGCCGCCCGTCGTGATCGAGGAGCAGACCAGCTCCGATCCCACCGTCGCCGACGACGGGTCGGCGTAGTCCAGCTTCAGGTCGCTCGCCCAGTGCGCGTGGACGTCGCCGGTCAGGACCACGGCGTTGCGGACGCCCGCGTCGATCCAGCCGCGGGTGATGCGGTCGCGGGAGGCCACGTAGCCGTCCCAGGCGTCCATGCTCGTGCGGAGCAGCGGGCCCGCGTCGGCGTCGCGCTGGGCGAAGAAGACCTGCTGGCCCAGGACGTCCCAGCGGGCGTCAGAACCGCGGAAACCGTCCAGCAGCCAGGCTTCCTGGGCGTCGCCGGTGATCGAGCGGGACGGGTCGACGGCCGCGGCGCAGCCGGTCCGGTAGCCGTCGCCGCAGCCCTGGTCGGCGCGGAACTGCCGGGTGTCGAGCATGTGGAAGTTCGCCAGCTTGCCCCAGCGGATCCGGCGGTAGAGCTGCATGTCGATGCCGTTCGGCACGGACGTGCGGCGCAGCGGCATGTTCTCGTAGTAGGCCTGGAAGGCGGCCGCGCGGCGGCGCAGGAACGCGGCCGGATCCGGGGTGTCGGAGCCCGCCTCGGGGATCTCGTCGGCCCAGTTGTTCTCGACCTCGTGGTCGTCGAAGACCACCAGCCACGGGGCCACGGCGTGCGCCGCCTGGAGGTCGGGGTCCGACTTGTACTGGGCGTGGCGCAGCCGGTAGGTCGCCAGGTCGACGGTCTCGGGACCGAGATGGTCACGGACGTTCCCGCCCGGGATCACGTAGGAGTTCTTCGTGTACTCGTACTGGTAGTCGCCCAGGTGCAGGACGATGTCCGGGCGCTCCTCCGCCAGCCGCCGGTAGGCGGTGAACAGCCCGTGCTCGAACTGCGAGCACGACACGAACGCCATCGCCAGATCGGGGCCGAACGAGTCGAGCCTGGGCGAGGTGCGGGTCAGGCCCACCGGCGAGACGTGGCCTTCGGTGCGGAAGCGGTACCAGTAGTCGCGGCCCGGACGCAGCCCGCCGACCTCGACATGGACGCTGTGCCCGGTCTCCGGCCTGGCCGTCTCGCTGCCGCTGGCCTCGATCCGGCTGAAGGACTCGTCCCGTCCGACCTCCCACTCCACCTGGAAGTAGCGGTTCGGCATGCCGCCCAGCCCGTCCTCGGCGAGAGGGGAGGGTGCCAGCCGGGTCCACAGGACGAAGCCGTCCGGCTCCGGGTCGCCCGAGGCCACGCCGAGCGTGAAGGGGTCGGCCGGCAGGGCCGCCGAGCCCTCTCGCGCCGACGACCGCCGGGGGGCGGCGCCGACGAGGGCCGCGGCCCCGACGACCGTACCGCTGCCGACCAGGAAGGTTCGTCTGTTGTACCGCGCATGCGTTTCGACCATCGGGGGGCTGCCTTTCCGCTGACTCTCGGGTGACAGCAGCCTCGCCAAGGCGGATGTATCCCTGTGGCCCCGGAGGTGACGGGCGGGCGAACAAGATCGATCTTCGGGTGACGCGCTCGGCACCAGCATGGCGGTCGCGAACCGCCGGAGCGTTTCCGGGAATCCCTAGAAACCGAGATGCAGCCTGCGGGCCTCGCGGAGGCGGTGCAGGGTGTGGCCGGTGTGCCGTTTGAACAGGAGCTCGGCGCGTTCGTAGGACAGGCGGCCCCGGCCGGTGCGCGGGCACAGGCCGGTGGCCCCGCGGGCCGGGGCGGGGCGGCGCTCGGCCAGGAACAGCGGCCCCGACGTGCGGGAGCCGACGAGGGAGCGGAGCAGGTCGGTGGTCGCCGGATACCAGCGGAGCTCACGGCCCCCGGCGATGACGGCCCGGTCGGCCGCGAGGTCGAGGTCCTCGACGTTCAGGGACAGCGCGACGGCGGCGGGGGCCGCGCTCTCGTAGACGATCCGCCAGAGCGCCCGTTCACGCGGCGCGGCGGTGGCGAGGGAGAGCAGGGCCTCGACGGTCCCCCGGTCCAGGGGCTCGGGGTGTCCGGGCGGCACCTTCCTGCGCGGCAGGGCGGCGGTGAGATCGCCGGTGGGGGCGGTGCGGGAGAAGGTCCGCAGGGCGGAGTGGTGGCGGTTCCAGGTGCGGGGGGCCGCGCCGTGCCAGGCGGCGGTGAAGGCCGCGGCGGCCAGGGCCGGGGTCACCTCGGTCAGTGGCGGATCGCCCAGGTCGCGGGCGAGGCGGCGCAGCGTCCGGCCGTAGGAGCGGGCTGCGGGGGCGTCGAGCCCGGCGAGGAAGGACTCGACCGCGGCGGCGAAGGACGGGACGGCCGCGGCGCTGGCCTCCGCGCGGCGCAGGAGCAGGGCGCGTTCCGGGGCGTTGCGGGTCAGGGCGGCGGCCCGGGTGAACTCGGCGGCGGCCTCGGGATGGCGGCCGAGCCGCGACAGCAGGTCCGCCCGGACGGCCGGGAGCAGATGGTAGTCGCCCAGGTCGAGCGTGTCGGTGAGGGCGAGGGCCGTCTCGGGACCGGCCACCCTGGCGACGGAGACCGCGTGGTTGAGCCGGACGACCGGGGTCGGCAGGACCCGTTCGAGCCGCTCGTAGAGCGCGACGATCCGCGCCCAGTCGGTGTCGTCGGCTCCGCGCGCGCCCGCGTGGACGGCGGCGATCGCGGCCTGGAGCACGTAGGGGCCGGGTGGGGCGCCCAGGGAGCGGGCGGTGAGCAGGGCGGTGAAGCCGCGGCGGATGAGCAGGAGGTCCCAGCGGCCGCGGTTCTGCTCGTGCAGCGGAACCGGCTCCCCGGACGGCCCCGTGCGCGCGGCCGCCCGCGACGCCGTCAGCTCCATGAGCGCGACCAGGCCGTGGACCTCGGCTTCCCCGGGGACCAGCGCCGCGAGCATCCGGCCGAGCCGCAGCGCCTCACGGCACAGATCCGCCCTGATGAGATCGTCGCCGGCCGTGGCGGTGTACCCCTCGTTGAACACCAGGTAGACGACGTCCAGGACGGAGCGCAGCCGCTCGGCCCGCTCCCCCGCTTCCGGCATCTCGAACGGGATCCGCTCTCTGGCGAGGGTCCGCTTCGCCCGGAGGATCCGCTGGGCGACCGTCGCCTCGGGCGTCAGGAACGCCCGGGCGATCTCCTCGGTGGTCAGCCCGCCCAGCAGCTTGAGGGTCAGGGCGGCGCGGGCCTCCCGTGACAGGACCGGATGGCAGGAGACGAACATGAGGCGGAGGACGTCGTCGTCGGCCTCCGGTCCGGTCTCCTCCGCGGTCCGCAGGGCGTGGGCGAGCCGCTCGTGGTTCCGCTCGAGCCGCTCGCCCCGCCGCATCCCGTCGACGGCCCGGCGCTTGGCGGTGGTCATCAGCCAGGCGCCGGGATTGCCGGGCACTCCGTCGCGCGGCCACTGCTCCAGCGCCGCGACCAGCGCGTCCTGCGCCAGCTCCTCGGCCAGCCCGACGTCCCGGACCATCCGGGTCAGTCCCGCGACGATCCGGGCGGACTCCCGTTTCCACACCGCGTCGATCGCGGCGTGGGCGTCCCCCGCCATCACTCCGGCCCGAACACCTCGCTCATGTAGGTGACGCCGCCGCCCACGATCCTGACGAAGCGCTCGGACAGCTCCAGCGCCTCCGCACGGGAGCGGACATCGATCAGGGCGAAGCCGACGACCGACTCCTTGGCCTCGGCGAACGGGCCGTCGGTGACGGTGATCCGCCCGTCGTCTCCGGAGGACAGCCTGCTGGCCGGGCCGAGTCCCCCGGTCGCCAGCAGGACGCCCTCCTTGGTCAGTTCCTCCACGAAGGCGGCCATGTCGGCGAACAGCTGCTCGTCCGGCTCCTTGCCGCCGCCCATGTTCGTCATCAGGAATCGCATCGTCTTCTCCTTCGCCGGGTGCGCCGGACCGGTCGTCCGGGGCTCGCCAGGGCGTCGAACGGGCCCGTCCCGATCCGACACCGGTCCGCGAGACCCCGGTCCAGCAGGGCGATCCTCCCACAGGTGACGGGGAATCGCCTGATTCCCTGTCACATCGGGGAGGAAGCGCTGGCCGGAGCGGTTCCGCCCGTCCCGGTCGGATCGGCGGCCACCCGGACGACGCGGAAGCGAGAGCACACCGACAAGGAGAACCCGATGACCACGATCACCGCGCCCGCCACCACCCCCTCCCGCGTCTCCTCCCGCACCCTGCTGACCTGCGCGGCCGTCGCGTCGCCGCTCTGGGCGGCCGTCTCCCTCGCTCAGGCCTTCACCCGCGAGGGCTTCGACCTCACCCGGCACCCGCTGAGCCAGCTCAGCACCGGAGACCTGGGCTGGCTCCAGATCACGAACTTCCTCGTCGGAGGCCTGCTGACGATCGCCGGCTCCTTCGGCCTGCGCCGCGTCCTGGACAGCACGTGGGCGCCGCGCCTGGTGCTCGTCAACGGCGTCGGCATGGCCGCCGCGGGCGTCTTCCGGATGGACCCCGCCGACGGCTTCCCCGTCGGCACGCCCGACGGCATCCCCTCGACGATGAGCTGGCACAGCGTCCTGCACATGGTCTGCGGTTCGATCGCCTTCGCCGTCCTGATCGCGGCCTGCTACGTCCTCGGCCGCATGTACTCCCGCGCCGGGAACCGCCGATTCGCCGCCGCCTCCCGGGTCGCGGGCACCGCCGCCCTGCTCGGCAACCTCTGGGCCATGACCGGCGGTGCCGCGGGATCGCTGACCCTGGCGGTCGGCGTCATCACCGCGATGCTCTGGATCTCCGTGGTCGCCGTGGCGCGGGCGGGCGCGGGGTGGGAGAGGATCGAGGGGTGAAGAGGGACGGCGAGGCCGGGCGGCCGCGGGATCCGCGGGTGGACGCCGCGGTGCTGGTGGCCGCCCGTGAGCTGGTCTGCGAGATCGGCTACGCGGAAACCGGCGTCGAGAGGATCGCCCAGCGGGCCGGAGTGAGCCGGACGGCGATCTACCGGCGCTGGCCCGCCAAGGCGCTGATCATCCACGAGGCCGTGTTCCCCGCCGCCGAGCGGCATGTCCACCTGGTCTCCTGCGGGGAGCTGCGCGGCGACCTGCGGGGGATGGTGGCGGGGGCGCTCGCGCTGTTCTCGCGGCCGGAGGTCCGGGCCGCGATGCCGGGACTGATGGCCGACGCCGCCGTCGACGGGCGGCTGCGCGCCGCCTTCCGGGACGGCCTGGAGTCGGCCGCCCGCCGGGAGCTGACGGTCGTGCTGGACGCCGCCCGGGAGCGGGGCGAACTGCGGACGGACGTCTCGGCGGGGACCGTGATGCACCTCGTCGCGGGCGCCTTCCTGTTCCGGATGGTGGCGTGGGGCCCCGAGGAACTGCCCGCCCTGACCGAGGAGCTCACCGCGCTGCTGGCCGCCGCCCTGTGCGAACCAAGCGCTTGACCAAATGCGGGATTCCGCTACACACTGACTCGTAATCGCGTCGAGGAGGTCGTGCCGTGCGGACTGCCGAGGTTTTCCGGGAACTCGTGGCCGAGGTGCTGGCGGTGCAGCAGCGGCTGCTGGACGATCCCGGCCTGGACGAGCGGAGCCGCGTCGAGGGCCACCGCTGGATCCTCTCCATGCTCCGCACCGGGGTCGAGACTCAGGTCTGGGCCGATCCGCACCACCCGAGGTTCGTCGACATCGTCGGCCCGTCCAACAAGTGGGGCGGCGACAACTCCGACGCCTTCTACCAGTACGCCCCGATCGACCCCGCCCGCACCTACCGGGTCCGCGGCCGCCGGGGCGACACCGTCTACCTCTCCCTGACGGTCTACGGCGGCCCCTCCGACGGCCGCTACTCCGAGCGCATCGTCGGCACCGTCAACGACCGCGGCCTCAGCTTCGCCCCGGACGGCTCCTTCGAGCTGGTCATCGGCCCCGGCGACGACGCCGACCTGCGCCTCGCCCCGGACGCGGTCTGCGCCCTCACCCGCGACTACCTCGCCGACCCCGCCACCGGGCGCCGTGCCGAGTGGACCATCGAGTGCCTCGACTCCCCCGGCGGCCCGCGCCCCGACGACGACGCCTCCAGCGCCGCCCGGTTCGGCGCGGCCCTCAACTGGCTGCGCGAGCAGTCGAGGCTGCTGCTGCCGCTCGAGGACGACAACCGGATCGACGACCCCTATCCGGTGCCGCAGCAGACCTTCGGCTGGGCCGCGGGCGACGCGGCGTACGCGATGGGCTGCTTCGCCCTCGGTCCCGGCCAGGCCCTGGTGATCACCGGGCGCTCCCCCGAGTCCGCGTTCTGGAACCTGTGCCTGTGGAACCCCTTCCTGCACACCTACGACTACGACCGGGAACGGGTGACGATCAACGGGGAGCAGATCGTCCCCGAGGACGACGGTTCCTGGACGATCGTCATCGCCGCCACCGATCCCGGCCATCCCAACTGGGTGTCGACCGCGGGCCACGACCGGGGCCGGATCTGGATGCGCTGGTTCCTGCCCGCCGAGACTCCCGGACGTCCCGAGGTCAGGGTCGTGCCGCTCGCGGAGGCCGCCCGATGAAGGTCCATCTCGCCGATCTGGCCGTCCCGTGCTTCTCCCCCGAGGCCGCCGAGGTGCTCAAGGCCATGTCGGCGATGGCCCCCGGGTTCTCCCTCACCCCCGAGGCGCTGATGGAGGGGGCGGCCGAGCAGGCGGGCCTGTCGGAATTCGGCGACCCGTCGTTCCTCGCGGGGCTGACCGCCCTGTGCGACGCCTACCGCGACGACGACGCGCTCAGCCCGTACGGCCTGGTGGCACAGCACGTCCAGCTCACCCAGCTCCTGGTCAACCGGCTCCGGCTGGAGGACCTCGTCGCCCGCCGCCCGGAGATCCTCGACGTCGAGGTGAAGGCCCCGATCATCATCGCGGGGATGCCGCGCACCGGCACCACCCATCTGCAGAACCTCCTGGCGGCCGACCCCGCGCTGACCCATCTGCCCTACTGGGAGGCGGTCGAGCCCTTCCCGCTGCCCGGCGACACCGGCAGGCTCGACCGCACGGTCGCCGCCCTGGACTTCGTGTACCGCGCGATGCCGCACTTCCGCTCGATGTTCGACATCACCCCGACCCACGCCCACGAGGACATCAACCTGCTGGCCATGGAGTTCTCCTCCATGCACTTCGAGGTGCAGGCGCTGGTGCCGTCCTACCGGGACTGGTACCTGTCGGCCGACCAGACCCCGGCCTACGCCTACCTGAGGAAGGCGCTCCAGGCGCTGGCGTGGCTGCGCGGCGACCGGCGCCGCTGGGTGCTGAAGACCCCGCAGCATCTCGAGCAGCTCGGCCCGCTGCTGCGGATCTTCCCCGACGCGACGGTCGTGTTCACCCACCGCGACCCCGTCGCCTGCACCGCCTCGATGGCGACCATGATCTGCTACGCCTACCGGATGTCGCGGGCCGAGATGGACCCGCACGCCGTGGGGCGCTACTGGGCGGACCGCAGCGCCGACCTGCTGAACGGCTGCATGCGCGACCACGGGCTCGTGCCGCCGGACCAGGTCGTGGACGTGCGGTTCCACGAGTTCACCACCGACAACATGGCGGCCGTCCGGCGGATCTACGAGGTCGCGGACCAGCCGCTCGGGGCGGCGAGCGAGAGGGCGTTCGCGGCGTTCCTTGCGGGCCACGGGCGCGGCAGGCACGGCCAGGTCGACTACCGGCTCGACGATCTCGGGCTGGACGAACGGGAGCTGCGCCGGGAGCTCACGCCCTACAGCGAGCGGTTCGGGCTTCCCGCCGACCAGAGATGATCACCACAGGTCGCCGTCGCGGAAGTCGGCGACCAGATCGGCGGTGAGGTCGAGCGGTGCACCGGCGGGCAGGACGTGGACGGAGCCCTCGTCGTCCTCGGTCCTGACCGTCCCCTGCGGGGTGAGGGCGTGCAGGCGGCCCTTCCACCGGTGCCAGTTCCGGTGGGCGTAGAAGTCGCCCGCCGCCTCGGAGGCCGACAGGGCGCCCAGGTCGTAGGCGTCCCGGATGATCGTCTCCAGGGCGTTCATCATGGTGGTCGCGTGGCCGCTGGAGCGCCGGTCGCCCCGCACCGCGACGGCCTCCACATAGCCGGCGCGCAGGGCCCTGCCGCCGTGCAGCAGGCTCCGCTGGACGACCGAGGCGTGCCCGATCAGGCCGTCGTCCTCCCAGACCAGCGCGTGCATGCCACCGAGCGCGTGGTTCCAGTCGTGCTCGTCGAGGCCGTCGAAGGCGCCGTCGAGAAGGCTCCGGGCGGCGATGAGCGTGGGCGCGTCCAGGGCCGAGGTGTGCAGCAGCTCGAGCTTGGTCATGCCTTCCATGCTGCCAGGCGGGTCAGGAGCCCGTGCCCGGGGGCAGGAGATCGCGCCGGAGCGCCGCCAGGGCGGCCTCGACGGCCCAGGCGGTGCCGTGGCCGGGAATGCCGATCATGAGGTCGGTGCCGAGCCCGTCCATCATGCGGCAGGCCCGCATCGCGACGAACGCGGGATCGTCCAGGGGCACGAAGACGCCCGCCGCGACGCCCGTCTCGACCAGCCCGGCGAGGATGGCGTGCCAGGACGCCAGGCCCTCCTTGAGCTTGAGCAGGGTCTCCTCGTCGGCGGGCGGGGCGGCCATGACCTGCGACCACAGACGCCAGCGGATGTCGTCGTGCCCGTCGGGCAGGTAGACGGTCACGTACCGGGCCACTGCGGCCTCCGGGTCCTCGATCCCGGCCAGTTCCGCCCGGCAGCGGGCGATCAGCTCCTGCTCGGACATCAGCAGCGTCTCGATGATCACCCGGTCGCGGCGGCCGAAGTAGTAGAGGACGTGCCCCGTGCTCATCCCCGCGCGGTCGGCGATGTCCTGGACCCGCACCCGGGCCGGGCCGACCTCCTCGATCGCGAGCAGAGCGGCCCTGAGCACGTGGGCGCGCATGTCAGGGCGTTCGAGGGCGAGCTTCCTGGGCTTGGCGGTCATGGACATAATCTAGAGTACTGCTCAAATATTGAGTACCGTTCTAACTCTTGATCCCGGGAGGAGCTCACGATGCGGCTGACGCCCGCCGAGCAGGACCGCCTGCTCCTGTTCACGGCCGCCGAGCTCGCCAGGGCGCGCCGGGCCCGCGGCCTGCGGCTGAACGTCCCCGAGGCGACCGCCCTGATCGCCGACACCGTCTGCGAGGCCGCCCGCGACGGGGCCCGCCTGGCCGAGGCGGTCGCGGCCGGGCTGTCCGTGCTCGGCCCCGGCGACGTGCTGCCCGGCGTCGCCGACGTGCTGGACGAGATCCAGGTCGAGGCCGTGTTCGACGACGGCACCCGGCTCGCCGTGCTCACGAACCCGATCGGCGGCGGCGGTCTCGGCGACGACGCCCCCGGCGCGGTGCTGCCCGGACCGCGGACCTTCGTCTTCGAGGACGTCGTGACCGTCACGGTGACCAACACAGCGGCCGTGCCGGTGTCGGTGACCTCCCATTTCCACTTCTTCGAGGCCAATCCGCGGCTGGCGTTCGAGCGGGCCCTCGCCTACGGCCGCCGGGCGGCGATCCCGGCCGGATCGGTCGTGCGGTTCGACCCCGGCGCCACCGTCGAGGTCGGGCTCGTGCCGATCGGCGGGGCGCGGATCGCGATCGGGTTCGCGGGGCTCGTCGACGGCCCGCTTGACGCGCCCGGCGCGTTCGAGCAGGCGATGGAACGGGCGCGGGCGTGCGGCTACCTGATGGAGGAACGATGAGCGAGACCGGCTGCCACGGGAACAGGAGCGTGGGCTCGCACGACGACTACGCCTCCGTCTACGGGCCGACGACCGGCGACCGGATCCGGCTCGGCGACACCGGGCTCGTCGTCCGGGTCGAGCACGACTCCCAGCGGCCGGGCGAGGAGTTCCTCACCGGCTTCGCCAAGACCGCCCGGGACGGCATGCATCTGAAGGCCGCGTCCGTGGCCGCCACCTGTGACGTCGTCATCAGCAACGTGCTGGTGCTCGACCCGCTGCTCGGGGTGCGCAAGACCTCGATCGGGATCCGCGCGGGGCGGATCCACGCGATCGGCCGGGCGGGCAATCCCGACACCCTCGACGGGGTCGAGGTCGTCGTCGGGACCGGCACCACGATCATCTCCGGGGAGGGGCTGATCGCGACCGCCGGGGCGATCGACACCCATGTGCACCTGCTGGCGCCGCGCGTCATGGAGGCGTCGCTGGCCTCGGGCGTGACGACGATCATCGGCCAGGAGTTCGGGCCCGTGTGGGGCGTCGGGGTGAACTCGCCGTGGGCGCTGCACCACGCCTTCAACGCCTTCGACGCCTGGCCGGTGAACATCGGGTTCCTCGCGCGAGGCTCGTCGTCGGATCCGGCACCGCTGGTCGAGGCCCTGGTCTCCGGCGGGGCCTCGGGGTTCAAGGTCCACGAGGACATGGGCGCGCACACCCGCGCCCTGGACACCGCGCTGCGGGTCGCCGAGGAGCACGACGTGCAGGTCGCACTGCACACCGACGGGCTGAACGAGTGCCTGTCGGCCGAGGACACCCTCGCCGTCCTGGACGGGCGGACCGTCCACGCCTTCCACATCGAGGGCTGCGGCGGCGGGCACGTGCCGGACGTCCTGAGGCTGGCGGGGGTGCCGAACGTCATCGGCTCCTCGACCAACCCGACCCTGCCGTTCGGCCGGGACGCGCTCGGCGAGCACTACGGGATGATCGTCTCCGCGCACGGGCTGAAGCCCGACCTGCCCTCGGACGAGGTCATCGCCCGGGACCGGATCAGGGCCGGGACCATGGGCGCCGAGGACGTCCTGCACGAGCTCGGCGTCATCCCCATCACCTCATCGGACGCCCTGGGCATGGGCAGGGCGGGAGAGACCGTCCGTCGGACCTTCCAGCTCGCGGCCAAGATGAGGACGCCGTCCGCCGAGGGCGACGACAACGCGCGGGTGCTCCAGTACCTGGCCAAGCTGACGATCAACCCGGCGATCGCGCACGGGCTGGCGCACGAGGTCGGGTCGATCGGGGTCGGCAAGATGGCCGACATCGTGCTGTGGCGGCCCGCCTACTTCGGCGCCAAGCCGCAGCTCGTCATCAAGAACGGGTTCCCCGCCTGGGGCGTGACCGGTGATCCGAACGCCGCGACCGACCTGTGCGAGCCGCTCGTCATCGGGCCGCAGTTCGGCGGGCACGGGGCGACCGCCGCCGACATATCGGTGGCGTTCGTCGCCGGAATCGCGGACGACACCCTGCCGACGAGGCGCCGCCGGGTCGCGGTCCGCGGCACCCGGAACATCGGCAACGCCGCGATGGTCCGCAACACCACGCTCGGGGACGTCCGGGTGACGCCCGCCGGGCTCGTCACCTTCGACGGCGAGCCGATCACCTCGGAGCCGGCCGAGTCCGTCTCGCTGAGCCGCCTCTACTTCCTCTAGGAGTCCCGTATGTCCACTCCCGCCGCGGACGGCTACTTCATGCCCGCCGAATGGCGGCCGCACAGCCGCACCTGGATGTCGTTCCCCGTGATCGGTTTCATGGACGTCGAGGAGTCGTGCCGGGCCTGGTCGGCCGTCGCGAACACGATCGCCGGGTACGAGCCGGTGACGATGGTCGCCGATCCCTCGCGCGCCGCCCTGGCGCGCACCTGGCTGGATCCCCGGATCGAGATCGTGGAACGGCCGCTCGACGACGCCTGGCACCGCGACAACGGCGCGACCTTCCTGGTCGACGGCAGGGGCGGGCTCGCGGCCGTCGACTGGCGGTTCCGTGCCTGGGGCATGACGAGCCAGCCCTGGGAGAAGGACGACGCGATCGCCGCGTTCGCCGCCGAGCGGGCCGGGGCGCGCCGCTACGTGTCGGCGATGGTCAACGAGGGCGGCGGCATCCATGTCGACGGCGAGGGCACGGTGATCATCACCGAGACCGTCCAGCTGCACGACCGGCGCAATCCCGGGTGGACCAAGGAGCAGGTCGAGGCCGAGCTCAGGGCCATGATCGGGGTCAGCAAGGTGATCTGGCTGCCGCGCGGCCTGGCCGGGGACTACGGCGGCTACGGCACCAACGGGCATGTCGACCTGCTCGCCGCGTTCGTCCGTCCCGGCCTGGTCGTGGCGCACGTCCAGGACGATCCGGCCCATCCCGATTTCGAGACCAGCCGGGAGAACCTCGCCCTGCTGCGCGCCTCGACCGACGCCAGGGGACGTGCGCTGGAGGTCGTCGAGCTGCTCGCGCCCTCGGTGAAGGAGGTCGACGGTGAGATCTGCGACTACTCCTACATCAACCACTACCTCGCCAACGGGCTCGCCCTGCTCTGCTCGTTCGGCGATCCGCGCGACGAGGACATCGCAGCGATCTTCTCGCGGCTCTTCCCCGGGCGTGCGATCGAGTTCTGCGACGCCCGCACGATCTTCGCCTACGGCGGCGGCATCCACTGCATCACCCAGCAGGAACCGCGGCCGTAGGAGAACCGTCCACAGGGGGTCCGCGGAACGTCGGAGGGGTCCCGTAGCTTCGGAGGGCAGTCAGCCGACACGGCGGGGCGATCCCGCCGCTACCGTCTCCGGAGCCGCACATGCACACCGCAGAAACCCTGGCGATCGCCCTCGGCGAGGCCCTGCTGTCCACCCTCGGCTCCCGCGGGCTGCACGTCTCGCCCCGCAGGCGGGATCGCATCCTCGCCTGCCGGGAGCCGTCGTGCCTGCGCACCTGGCTGGACCGGGCCGGGTCCGCGGTGACCCTGTCGGAGGTCTTCCATGACGACCTGTCGGCCTGGAGCTCGCCGCGGCATCCCCGCAACCGGGGCGAGGAGGCCGCCTGACCCGGTGCGGACCGGGCGGGTCAGCCCGGGAGCCGCCGCCAGGCGCTCACGCCGATCCGCCCGGTGTTGCCGAGGTCGATGTGCACCGCGACGGTCTGGGCGGGGGTGTCCGGAACCGGGACGACGTCGAGGGAGGTGACGAGGGTCGCGGTGACGGTCGCGTCGGTCACCAGATTCCGCCAGATGATCCCGGCGGTGGCGCTCTCCCCCGGCCCGAGCACGAGGGGCCGCGGGGGGTGGCCGAGACTCTCCACGCGCGAGACGCCGCCCGACCCGTGCCCGATGTCGACCTTCAGCGCTGTTCCCTCGGCGTCGCGCAGCCGCAGGCCCGGATAGCCGTTCACCCGGTAGGGCTCGGTGCCGCAGTTCCGCAGCCGCACGCCGATGACCCGCAGCCCCATCGCGGCGTCGCCCTCGTCCGCCGACACCACGACCCCCTCCGGCGGGCAGGCGGGGGCCGCCGTCGGCGTCTTCAGGGGTACCGGCGGCACGGGAACCGCCACCGGTGCGGGCCGCTCCGCGCCGCACCCGGCCGCCGACGCGCCCAGCACCGCCGCCAGGAGCCCCGCTACCGCGCGCCGCCGGCCGGCCGGGCTCCGGCCGGCCCGGCGCCTATCGTCAAGGTGCCGATCGTGAAGGTGTCCATCGCTCACGTGCCCGTTCCCCTCCGCCGGTCGACGGGGAACAGGGTACGTGCGGCGCCGGACACCCGGACCCGCCGCCGGTCACGATCACGTCGGGCTCTTGGCGGCTTCCGGCACTCGTTCCGCCGCCTCCGCGGCCGTACGGCCGGTCGCGGAGGCGGGCGTCCGGCCCATCAGGGCGGCGAGGTCGCGGGTGACCACGCCCAGTTCTTCGAGATCGGCGTCGACGAGCGCCTGGTCACCGTCGCACAGGGCGATGCCCGGCTCGGGATGGACGTCGATGATGAGGCCGTCGGCGCCGGCGGCTATCGCCGCCCGCGACAGCGGGAGGACGAGGTCCCTGCGCCCGCCGGAGTGCGACGGGTCGACGATGACGGGCAGGTGCGACAGCCGCTGGGCGATCGGGACGGCGCTGATGTCCAGGGTGTTGCGCACGGCCCGCTCGAAGGTCCTGATGCCGCGCTCGCACAGGACGATGTCGAGGTTGCCTCGCTGGGCGATGTACTCGGCGGCCATCAGCCACTCCTCGATCGTCGCGCTCATGCCGCGTTTGAGCAGGACCGGCTTCCGTGCGGCTCCGACCGCCTGGAGCAGCGCGAAGTTCTGCATGTTCCGGGTGCCGACCTGGAGCATGTCGGCGTAGGAGGCGACCAGCTCGACCGACTCGGGATCGATGACCTCCGTGACGACCGGCATCCCGGTCTCGGCCCGGACATCCGCGAGGATCCGCAGTCCCGCCTCGCCCAGGCCCTGGAAGGCGTAGGGGGACGTCCGCGGTTTGAAGGCGCCGCCGCGCAGCAGCCGCGCCCCCGCGGACTTCGCCATCAGGGCGGCGGCGAGGGTCTGCTCGGGGGTCTCCACCGCGCAGGGACCCGCGATCAACACGAGGTGGTCCGGGCCGATCGGCACCCCGCCGACCTCGACGACCGACCGTTCCGGATGGTTCTCCCGGCTGACCAGCTTGTAGGGAACGGAGATCCGGACGACCTCCGCCACCCCCGATCGGTTGTGCAGGTTCAGCATGCCGAAGGCCGCGACATCGCCGACCAGCCCGATGATGGTCCGCGACACCCCGCGGCTGACGAAGGCGTCTCCGCCTACGGCTCGCACCACGTCGACGACCTCGGTGATCTCGGCTTCGGTGACGTCGGTGGACATGACCACGACCATGGGTTCCCCACTTTCTCGGCGTTCTTCTACGTCGAACATCATGAGATCCGGAAACGTCCAGCCGCGCATATTCGGCTCATGAACGCGCCGGTCCAGAAGCGATCTCTAGGTCATCGTGGGCATATTGAGTTCGACCCGGGTTCCGAAATCCTTCCAGAAATCGGCGCACTCGCGGGCGAGCTGGGCGACGATCTCCCGGCAGTGCGGCGGAACACTCGCGATGATGTCGTTCCAGTCTTCCGCGCGAATGGTGTGGATGTTGAGCAGCCGCAAAAGGAAACGGCCGTCCTGGTTGAAACGCAGGGCCGGGTCGGCCTTCAGCCGGGCGACGAACACCGCCGGCGGCCGTACCGGGGGCCTGGACTCGGCGGTGCTCCCGTTCGCGCCGAGCCGGGTGATGGTGGGCGACGGCGGCACCATGGGGCGGCCGGGCCGGCCCGCGCGGAACGGACGCCTGGCGCGGCCCTCGGGCAGCGGGCCCTCCCCGCGGCTCAGCCGGTTCCTGACGTCGCGGACCGTCTCCGGGGAGATTCCCGCGGCGCGGGCGACCTGCCGCAGGGACAGGCTGGGATCCTCGGCGATGAGGGCGTAGGCGAGCTGCCGGCCGGACGTTCGGTCGACCGAGCGGACCCTCCCGTCCTTGCCGATCCTGGTTAGCGGCCGCGTCTCCGGCGTCTCCCGAGGTCCGCGCAGGGCGGAGACGGTCTTGGCCGAGAGCCCGGCCGCTGAGGCGATCATCCGGTCGGACCAGTGCGGATGCGAGGCGACGATCCGTTCCGCCGCGCGCTTGCGGTCCGCCAGAGACAGGGGCAGACCGTGCGCGGTGTTCAGTCGCACCGACAGGACGAAGGCGTCGGTCTCCGAGCCGTCGAAGAAGCGGACCTCGATGGTCCGCCTTCCGCGCAGGACGGCGGCTTTGAGCCGGTGGCCTCCGTCGATGACGCTCATCGTCTGGCGGTGCACGACGATGGGCGGAAGCTCGCTCTGGCCGGCGGCCAGGACCTCCACATGCGCCGTGCTCTCCCCTGAGCTTCGCGGTGATTTCCCGGTCGAAAGCTCATTCACCTCCACTTCGAATATCGGTTGAAGGTCAATTTCTGCGATCGCGGGCTGCAAATCGGACTCCTGCGTCTGATCACTTGCGGGCGAAAGTGAACGAGGAATGTGCCGTCGACCAGCCTAGTAGATCCTTTAGATTCACTAGCGGGAGCGGCCGGATGCGGCCAGTTCGTGACCATTCCTTAATACATCATTCAATGCGTCAGCGATTAGTGACAATCCTGACCGGACCGGGTCGGGCCCTCTTACCGGGCCCGTCCGTGCCGCGCGCGCGGACGGACCCGGCGGATCACCGAGAAGGCGTCTCGGAGTCCCTTTCGACCTGCTCGGCGAACTGATCCCATATCTTTCCGCATTCGAAGGCGAGCGAGGCGACGATGTCGCCCCAGTGCGGCGGCACGCTCTCGCCGAGTTTCTCGCCGTAGCCCGTCTCGACGGCGTGGATGGTCAGCAGCCCGAGCAGGATCCGGCCCGCCTCGCTCCCGTTGAGCGCGGGATCGGACCGGAGCCGCCGGATGCCCTCGCGGCGGCCGGAGCCGACGGCCGTGCCGGGGGCGGGGCGGACGGGCAGCGGCCTGTCCACCGGCTCGGGCCCGCGCAGGCCCCACTCCCGCTCCGGCTCGCGCTCCCGTTTGGCCGCCGGACGGCGGGCCGCGAGGGGATCGTCGCCGCGCGTCAGCTTGTTCCTGACGTCCCTGGCCGTCTCCGGTGAGATGCCCGCCGCCTTGGCGATCTGCCGCAGCGACAGCCCCGGGTTCTTGGAGATCAGCTCGATCGCGGCCCTGCGGCCCTGCTCGCTGTTGACCGGACGCGTCCTGCCGTCCCTGCCGATGCGCGCGGCGCCGGACGACCCCCCGCCGGCCCCCGCCCGCACCTCGGCCACCGTCTTCGCGGAGATCCCCGCCACCGCGGCGATCGAGCGGTCCGACCAGTCCGGCCGGGACCGCACGATCCTGTCCGCCGCCGCCTTGCGCTCGGCGAGCGACAGCGGCAGGCCGTGGGTGGAGTTCGCCCGCACCGCCAGGACGAAGGCCTCGTACTCGTCGCCGTAGAAGAAGGTGGCCGCGATCCGGTTCTCCCCGCGCAGCCGCGCGGCGGCGAGACGGTGGACCCCGTCGACCACCCGCATCGACGGGAAGTGGACGATGATCGGCGGCAGTTCGGCGGAGACGGCCGCCAGCAGCCGCACGTGTTCGAGGTTCTCCCCCGAGGTGCGTGGGGAGCCTTCCACCGACAGTGCGGAGATCGGGACGACCGTAACCGGCTCGGTCGCCTCCCCCTGATCTTCCGGCAGAACCGGAAGATCCTCGATAATGATCATTTCTTCGGATCGTGCGGTCACGTAAAGCCCCCATAAGACCGTTGATCAAAACCCAAACCACTACATTTTGCGACAGATAATTTTGCATCGGAGCGGAAGAACTTCCTGGCCTCGTGACCGAAGCAGGACACCCCCCGTGGCCAGCGACGTCGGGCGATGTTCGTGGTCCTTCGTCCAAGTGGGCGGATCGTCAGTTGGACACCGGCCCGCGAACGTGACGCTCCGTTCATCTTCGCGCCGCCCCTTCTTCAACCGGCGGAGTGCCCTCGGGGGACAGCGGGAGACCGGCCCACGGCCGCTTCCGCGACCGGGCCCGCCCCACAGGATTCCGGTGGAACGGACGACTGAAAGGATCAGCCGGCGAGCGAGGAGCGGCGCGAGAGGAACGGCGTCACTGCCCCCGGCATGACAGCGCCCGGGCCTCAGGAGGCCCGGGCGGTGTACCGGTGAGAAGGCCGGCGGCCGGCGTCACGCCTTGCCGGGAAGCCAGAGCAGTCCGTCGTCGGAGGTGATCAGCCCGCCCTCGAACATCGGGACGTCCGGGCCGAGGTCACCGCCCAGGAAGGCCCGGGTCTGCACCTGGGCGCCCTCCTGCATCGCCTGCTGGACCGCCGAGGAGCGGAACAGCGGCGCCATGCTGCCCTCGGAGTTCGCCGAGACCGCGTCGACGGCGTCGGAGAACTCGGCGGACTTGGCCTTGAGCCGCAGCGTCGCGTCCTCGGCACCGGCCAGGACGCCCTCGGAGGAGGACACCCCGGCGACGAGCTCGACGAACGACTCCAGCTCCGTGTGCTTGTTCTGGGTGACCTTCTTCGCCGACCAGAAGTAGGAGCCCTCGTCCACGTGCATGTCGTAGAACGACATCAGGAACTCGTAGAACACCCCGTACTCGCGCCGGTACCTGGCCTCGAACTCGGTGAACGCCGCCTCCTCGGTCACCAGCCCCTTGAGGATGCTGTTGATCGACCGCGACGCCAGCAGCGCGCTGTAGGTCGCCAGATGGACGCCCGAGGAGAACACCGGATCCACGAAGCAGGCGGCGTCGCCGATCAGCACCAGCCCCGGACGCCAGAACCTCGTCTGGTGGTAGGAGTAGTCCTTGCGCACCCGGAACTGCCCGTACTGCCCCTCGGTCACCCGGGTGGCGTCCGCGAGGTACTCCTTGATCAGCGGGCAGCCGTCGATCAGCGCCCGCATCGCCTCCTCCGGATCGCCCTGGACCTTCTCGGCGTGCTCGCGCCGGACGACCGCCCCGACACTGGTCAGGGTGGGGCTGAGCGGGATGTACCAGAACCAGCCGTCGTCGCCGGCGGCCGACAGGATGTTCCCCGAGTTCGGGGCGGGCAGGCGCTTGCCGCCCTCGTAGTAGCCGAACAGCGCCAGGCTCCGGAAGAACTCCGAGTACTCCCTGGTCCCGCCGACCCGCTTGTGGATCCGGCTGCCGTTGCCCGAGGCGTCCACCACGAACCGGGCGCCGACCTCGTGCCCGGTGCCCTCGGCGTCGGTGTAGGTCACCCCGGTGACCCGGCCGTCCTCGTCAATGACGTCGGTGACCGACACCTGGAAACGGACCTCCGCCCCCTTCGCCGCCGCGTTGTCCAGGAGGATCTCGTCGAACTTCGACCGCTCCACCTGGTAGGCGAACGACGTCGCGCTCGCGATCTTCGGCGACACCGAGAAGGAGAAGGTCCACGGCTCGGGGTTGGCGCCCCAGCGGAAGGTCCCGCCGAGCTTGCGGGTGAAGCCCGCGGCCGCCAGCCGCTCGGAGACGCCGGTCAGCTTGAGCACCCCGTGGACGGTGGAGGGGAGTAACGACTCCCCGATCTGGTAGCGCGGGAAGGTCTCCTTCTCCAGCACCAGCACCCGGTGGCCCTGCATGGCCACGAGCGAGGCGAGCGTCGAACCGCCCGGGCCTCCCCCGACCACGACCACGTCGAACTGTTCACGGCTCTCGGCACCCATGGAAATACCTCCTGTTGTGGTGGTCAGTGACCGGTCCAGCGGGGTTCACGGCGCTCCGCGAACGCCGCGACCCCCTCGACCGCGTCCGTGCTCCGCCGGCGCCGCTCCTCCCACGGGTACTGAGCGGAGAAGGCCTCCTCCAGCGGCAGGTCGACCGAGCGCAGCGCGGCCTCCTTGATGGCGCGCACCGACAGCGGCGCGCTGCGCACCAGATCGTCGGTCCACTCCCGGACGCAGTCGTCCAGCCGCTCGGCCGGGACGACCTCGTTGACGAGCCCGTGGGCGAGGGCCGTCGCGGCGTTCATCCGGCGGCCGGTGAGCAGGTACCCCATAGCGGTCTTGAGGGGGAGCTGGCGGGGCAGCCGGAACGCGCCGCCCGCCCCCGGCACGAGGCCCAGCCGGACCTCGGGCAGGCCGAAGACCGCCCGGTCGGAGGCGATGATGAGATCGCAGGCCAGTGCGAGCTCGAACCCGCCGCCCAGGGCGTAGCCGTCGACCCTGGCGAGGACCGGCTTGGACAGGGTGAACCGGTCGGTGAGCCGGGGCCAGCCGGGCTGGCCCCGGCTGCCGAAGGTCGTCAGGGGCGCGCCGTCCCGGTTGAGCCGGTCGCGCTCCTTCAGGTCCTGGCCGACGGAGAAGGCGCGCTCCCCCTCCCCGGTCAGGACCGCCACCCGCACGTCGTCGTCGGCCTCGACGTCGTCCCAGATCTCCGCGAGTTCCTCGTGGGTCCGCAGATCCATGGCGTTGAGCACCTCGGGACGGTCCAGGGTGATCCTGGCGACGTGCTCCTTCTTCTCGTAGCGGACCCGGGGCCCGGTCATGACGGCCGTCCCGCGAACCGGCCGACCTTGTCGATGACGTCCTCGCCGTAGATCCGCAGGGACTGCTGGAGCGCGAACTCCGCCATGTAGCGCCGGAACTCCTCCGGCGGTTCCTCGGCGTGGTTCAGCATCCGCCGGTTCGCGGCGACCGCCTCACCGGCGAGCCCGGCCAGGCTCCGCTCGATCGCCGCGTCCATGCCGTCGGGCTCGACGACCTCGTCGACCAGGAGCCGGGCGTCGGGCTCACTCGCCCACAGCCGCCTTCCGCCGAGGATGATCTGACGTGCCAGCCGCGGCCCCGTGAAGCGGGCGAGGCGGAAGTTCGCCACCCCGGGAATGATCCCCTCCTTGGCCGCGGGCAGGCTGAGATAGGAGTCCGACGCCGCGATGACATGGTCGAACGCCATGAGCAGCTGCATGCCGCCGCCGATGGCGAAGCCGTCCACGGCCGCGACCCAGGGCTTGTCGGCGAGGCCGGAGTGCCACCGCTCGCCGTCCTCCACCCGGATCCCTCGGACGATCTTGTTGATGTAGCCGAGTTCCCTGCGCAGCAGGAAGCCGACCAGGGAGATGTCTCCGGAGCTGAGGTTCTTCAGGTTGATCCCGGCGCTGAAGATCCGTTTGCCCCGGTAGCGGGGATGGCTCATCTCGCCGCCGCGCAGCAGCCCGACCCGGACGCCCGGATCGAGCAGCGCGAGGTCGACCGCGGTCTCCATGTCCTCGACCTGCTGCTCGTCCTCGGCGTTCAGGCGGTCGTCCCGGCACATGGTCAGCCGGGCCACGCCGTCGCGCCGCTCCAGATGGACGGCCTCCATCCGCAGGACCCCCGTCCGGAGGAAGTCCGGCAGCAGGTCCAGGGCGCGGGGCGTCGGCCTCAGCATCGCCTCGACCAGGTGCGGGCCCGCCACCGGCGAGGCCAGCACGGCCCGCAGGAAGATGCCCTGGTCGATCTCGCGTCCCTCCTTGTCGGACTGGCGCCGCGACCGCTCGTCCGCGAGCTGCGCGGCCGTCGGGACGAGGCCGGGGAAGGCCGCCGCGGCGGCCTCCACCAGTTCCTCGATCCGCAGGCCGACGGCCCGTCCGGCGGTGAGTCCCGCGTAGACCTCGTCGGTGTGCGCGGCCATGAAGCGGGTCCGGAACACCCGGAGCGCGGTGTGCTCGGCCGCGGCCGAGGCCCGCTGCTCCGCGGACCGGGCCGCCGGGGCGGGGAGCGCGGCCAGGCGCTCCTCGAACCGGCCGGCGGCCTCGCTCAGCGCGCCCGCGGCGAGCTTGAGCTCCTCTTCAGGCGGGATCACCGGACCTCCGCACGGCGGAGCGTCCGGTCGCAGGCGGCCAGGTGGGCGCCGAGGGCGTCCTCGAAACTCGTGGTCCCGGCCTCGAACATGAGCTGCCTGCGGATGGCGGCCTCCGAGCCGGAGACCCCGGCCGCGGCGGCCGCGACCGAGGCGAACACGGCATCGGTGTCCTCGGTGAGGGTGCCGACCAGGCCGAGGGCCAGGGCTTCGGCGGCGGTGACCGGCTCGCCGAGCAGCGCGGCCCGGCGGACCGCGACGGGACCGGCCTGCTGGGCCAGGCGGTACAGCGTCATGCCGGGCCAGGTCGCCCCGTCCTCCAGCGGCAGGACCAGCCGGGCCGCCGGCACGGCCACCCGGACGTCCGCGGCGAGCAGGACGTCCAGCGCCGTGCCGCCCACGTCGCCCAGGGCGGCCGCGACCGTCACCGCGGCCAGCCGTTCGAGCCTGCGGACGGCTCGCTCCCATTTGGAGACCAGGCCGACGGTCAGGCCGTCGCGCGCCCCGGCCGCCGGGACGCCGGACAGCAGAAGCCGGACGACGGCCGGGCCCGCGTGGTCCTCGGCCCGGTCGCAGAGCGCCTGAACGGCCTCGACGGCGGCGACCGAGACGGGCCGCCCCCCGTCGACGCGCAGGGTCAGGTCGTCGTCGACGCGCACGGGGGTCACCATTGGATCAGCGCCATCTCTATCTGGGAGCCGGGCCCCATGGTCATGAGAACGCCGTAGTCGCCGGGCTCGGCGATCCTCTCTTCGAGGAGGCGTTCGTAGGAGAAGAGGAACGATCCGCTGGAGACGTTCCCGTAGTCGCGCAGCACGCCCACGGTGTGCCGGACGTCGTGCCTGCTCAGGCCGAGGTTGACCACGACCGCGTCGATGACCTTCTTGCCGCCCGAGTGCACCAGCCAGTGGCCGATGTCGGAGCGGCGCAGGCCCGTCCCTGCCAGCAGCCGGTCGATGACGATCTCGGCGTGCGCTCCCACGACGTAGGGGATCTGCGGGTCGAGGAAGAAACTGAACCGGTCCTGGTCGCGGTCCCAGTCGTAGCGCATCGCGTCGAGCGCGTCGGTGATGATGTAGCTGGCGAACTTCAGGATGCGGGGCCCGACCGGCGCGATCTCGGTCGTGCCGTCGCCGTTGCCCTCCCATTCGCCGTTGACCAGCGCCAGCGCCGCGGCCCCGTCGCCGAACAGGCTGTTGACGACCGCGGTGCGCATCGTGCCGTCGAGGGCGTAGGCGGCGGAGCACGCCTCGGCGCACAGCACGATGGCCAGGTCGCCGGGGTGGGCCGCGGACCAGCCCGACACGACGCCCAGGGCGTTGAGCCCGGCGTTGCAGCCCATGCCGACGATGTCGGAGCGGCTGGTGTGCGGGTCGAGACCGAGGTCACGGATGATCAGGGCGCTGAGGCCCGGGGTCAGGAACCCCGTGGAGGTGACGCAGCACAGGTGGCGGACGTCGGAGAGCGAGGCGCCGATCGACTTCAGGCAGGCCTGCAGTGCCTGGCCGCCCATCTCGACGGCGAGCTTCTTGTGCTTGTCCAGCAGGTCGCCCTGCGGCTCGGCGACCCGGACGCCGCCGGGCCCCTCGGGCGGCAGGGTCAGGTGCCGGGTGTCGATCGCGCTGTTCAGGAAGACGGACCTGATCCGCGGGTCCTCGATCTCGAGGAGCTCCAGCAGCCGGTCCTGGGTGAAGACGTCGGCGGACGAGGCCGTCCCGACGCCCACCATCCGGGTGATCCCCTGTCCCCCGGTGAGCCCGGATAACTTCTCCGGACGGTCGATGGCCATCGTCATCGGTACATCCACCCCCATGTCCTGGGCTTGTTTCGCGTCTGCTTGACGGCACTCGCCTTGCGCATTTCCTTGCCTTCCGGGTCGGTTTCGCCGAACGAGGGGAAGCTAAGCCCGGGATTTCCCGGCCGTCAAGCAAGCGTCCAACCGCTGATTGCGGGCACCGCGGCCGGTGCGTCCCGGCGGGACGCACCGGCCCGCGATCACTTTCCGCCGGCGTTGAGGGTGACGGTCTCGGGCTTGAACGAGGCGCCCTTGGTGTCCTCGGAGCCCAGCGCGGCGAGCGCCTTGGTGATGTACTCGTTGGTGTAGGCGAGGCCCTCGGGGGCCTTGGTGATGACGGTCTTGCCGTCGGCGTTCTTGGTGCCGAGGGCGAGGTCGACGGTGCGCTTCCAGTCGGCCTCGTTGATCAGGCCGATGCCGCCGGGGGACGGCCAGATGAGCTTGTTGACCTCGTTGACCTGCCAGAGCTGGTGGCTGGCGCCGAGCTTGGAGCCCTTGGCGACGACCATGTCACGGCACTCGGCGGCGTGGTCCCGGCAGTACGTCCAGCCCTTGATCGTGCCGGTCAGGAACTTGACCGTCGTGTCCTGGTAGGCCGGGTCCTTGAGCTTCTCGGTGGAGGCCCAGACCGCGTCCTGGAGCATCGAGGTGCCGACCTCGTTCCAGTCGAGGACCTTGAAGTCCGACGGCTGGTACAGCTTCCCGGTCTTGGGGTTCTCGGCCTCGAGGAGCTGCGCGAACTCGTTGTAGGACATGGCCTGCGCGGCGTCGATGTCCTTGCGGAGCAGGGCCTGCATGTCGAACTGCTGCTGGACGAGCTTGACGTCCTTGCCGGGGTCGAGCCCCGCCTTGGTGAGGGCGGCGAACAGCTCGTACTCGTTGCCGAAGCCCCAGTTGCCGACCTTCTTGCCCTTCAGGTCGCCGGGCGCGGAGATCCCGCTGTCGGCGAAGGACACCTGGTAGGTGCCGGAGCGCTGGAAGATCTGGCCGACATCGGTGATCTGGGCGCCCTGTTCTCGGGAGGCGAGCGCCTTCGGCACCCACGACACCGCGAAGTCGGCGCGGCCCTGGGCCAGGACGGTCTGCGGCACGATGTCCACCCCGCCCTCGACGATCTCCACGTCCAGGCCCTGCTCCTTGTAGAAGCCCTTCTCGACGGCGGCGATGTATCCGGCGAACTGCGCCTGCACGAACCACTGCAGCTGGAGTTTCACCTTGACGGGACCGGACGCGGGGGTGCCGGTCTTCTTCTCTTCGTCGGCGGTGCCGCAGCCGGTGAGCAGCACGGCCGCCATGAGCAGGGAAAGGGTTCTCTTCACGGGTGGATCCTCCGGGGGTCTCTCGGTGGGGTGGGAGGACTTGGGGGTACCGCTAGACGGTCTTCCAGGGGGTGGAGAACCGTTCGATCAGGAGCGCGCAGACGTAGAAGATCAGGCCGAGGACGCAGGCCCCGACCACGAAGGCCCACGCGCGGGGGTAGGCGGTGTTGGCGGCGGCGGAGGTGATGCGGGAGCCGAGACCGTCCTGGAGACCGCCGAAGTACTCCGAGACGACCGCGGCGATGACGGCCAGCGAGGACGCCTGCCGCAGCCCGGTGAAGAAGAACGGCAGCGCACCCGGCAGCCGGACGTGCCGGTTGAACGCCCACGGCCCGGCCGCGTAGGAGTCCATGAGCTCCTGGTGCGTCGGGTCGACGCGCTGGAGCCCCCGCAGCGTGTTGAGGAAGACGGGAAAGAACACGACCAGCGCGACGACGGCTCTGCGCGGGATGCTGCTGGTCGACTCGAACATGTTGTTCAGGATCGGTGCCAGCGCGATGATCGGCAGCGCGTTCATCGCGGCGACGACCGGTGCGGAGATCTCGCCGAGCGCCCCGAACCTGGACGCCACGAGCGCGGCGGCCAGCGCGACGACCACCCCGGCGATCAGCCCGATCAGCGCGTTGGTCCCGCTGGCCAGCCCGGCCTTCCCGATGATGTCGGGATCCTCCGCCAGTTCCCGGTAGATCGCCGACGGGGCGGGCAGCACGTAGGAGGCCACGTTCCCGGCCCGCACGAACAGCTCCCAGAGCCCGAGCGCGGTCAGCCCGACGACGACGGGCGCGAGGACCTTCACTTCTCCGCCCGCACGGCCGGGGCGGACTCGGCGGGGCCCGCCTGTTCCGGCACCGCCGCCGCGGGGCCGCGCAGCGCCTGCCGGACCGCGGTCACGTACCCGAAGTACTCCGGTGCCTGCCGGACGGCCTCGGTGCGCTCCCCGAGATCGACGTCGATGACGTCGGTGATCCGTCCCGGCCGGGCCGACATGACCGCGACCCTGCCGGACAGGAACACCGCCTCGTCGATGGAGTGGGTGACGAACACGACCGTGGTCCCGGTCGCCGCGCAGATCCGCAGCAGCTCGCCCTGGAGGCGCTCCCTGGTCATCTCGTCCAGGGCCCCGAACGGCTCGTCCATGAGCAGCAGCGGCGGCGCGTCCGCCAGCGCCCTGGCGATCGACACCCGCTGCTGCATCCCGCCGGAGAGCTGTGCCGGATAGTGCGAGGCGAACTCGCTCAGCCCGACCAGCTCCAGCATCTCTGCCGCGCGGGCGTGCCGCTCCGAGCGTCCCGTCCCGCGCAGTTCCAGCGGCAGTTCCACGTTGCGCCGCACGGTCCGCCAGTCGAACAGTCCGGCCTTCTGGAACACCATCCCGTAGTCGCGGTCGCGCCGGGCCCTCGCCGCGGGCTTCCCCGCGACGGTCACCGTGCCCGAGCTGGGCGGCACGAGATCGGCGATCAGCCGCAGCAGCGTGCTCTTGCCGCAGCCCGAGGGCCCGATGAGGGAGACGAACTCCCCCGCGGCGACGGTCAGGTCCGCCGCGGCCACGGCCGTCACCTCGCCGGCCCGACCCGGGTTGAACACCTTGGTCACCCCGGACAACTCGATCATGTGCGGATCTCCTTGATCAGCAGACGCTGCGCGAGCGTCAGAACCCCGGTCACGGCCAGCCCGAGCAGGGCCGCGCCGAGCATCGCCGTGTAGACCTTCGCCGGGTCGGTGGTCGCCTCCCGCGAGTACTCGATGACCAGCCGGCCGATGCCGCCGCGCGTCCCGGTGGAGATCTCCCCCACCACGGCGCCGACGACGGCCGCCGCCCCCGCCAGCTTCAGCGCGGGGAACAGGTAGGGCAGCGAGGCCGGCATCCGCAGCTTGACAAGGGTCTTCCACCAGCCGGCCGAGTAGCTGTCCATCAGCTCGACGGCCTCCGCGGACGGCGACTGGAGCCCGCGCAGCATCCCGACCGCGACCGGGAAGAACGCCAGATAGGCCGCGATGACGGAGACCGTCGCCCACTGCGGCATGAGCTGCCCGCCCCAGCCCGCGATGACCGGCGCGAGCGCGACCAGCGGAACGGTCTGCGACAGCACCACGTAGGGCAGCAGTCCCCGCTCGGCGAAGGAGGACCGCTCCATCAGGACCGCCAGCGCCAGCCCGACCAGGGCCCCGGCGGCGAACCCCGCCGAGACGATCCCGAGGGTCGTCAGGCAGGCTTTGACCAGCACCTCCCAGATCGGCGCCCCGCCGTTGAGCTCGGGTTCGCCGAGCCGGTGCAGCACCGTCCACAGGTGCGGCATGGCCGCGTCGTCGGCGCGCGGCAGCACCCGGACCCCGCCGACGGACGTCCCGTCGGCGGATCCGATCGCCTTGTACAGCTCCCAGGCCCCGGCGGCCGACGCCACCAGGGCCAGGGAGCCCGCGGTCCGCTTCACCAAGAAGAGACCACCGGGATGACGTGCTCGCCGTACGCGGCGAGGGTGTGCTCCTTGTCGTCGTGCTGGAGGTAGACCGCGAACTGGTCGACGCCCAGGTCGCGCAGCTCCCGCAGCCGGGCCAGATGGTTCTCCACCGGGCCGAGCAGGCAGAACCGGTCGACGATGTCGTCGGGCACGAAGTCGGTGTGGGTGTTGCCCGCCCGGCCGTGCTCGGCGTAGTCGTAGCCCTGCCGGCCCTTGATGTAGTCGGTGAGGGCCTGCGGGACCGCCGATCCGTCGCCGCCGTACCGGTCGACGATGTCGGCGATGTGGTTGCCGACCATGCCGCCGAACCAGCGGGTCTGGTCGCGCTGGTGGGCCAGGTCGTCGCCGACGTAGGCGGGGGCGGCGACACAGAACGTGATGGCGTCGGGGTCGCGTCCGGCCTTCTCCGCCGACGCCCGGACGGCCGCGATCGTCCAGGCGACGATGTCGGGGTCGGCGAGCTGGAGGATGAAGCCGTCGCCGACCTCACCGGTCAGGGCGAGGGCGCGCGGCCCGTACGCCGCGACCCACACCTCGAGCTCCGAGCCCTCCGCGACCCACGGGAAGTGGATCTCCCGGCCGCGGACGTCCGCGACCCGGCCCGCGGCCAGCTCGCGGATGGCCGTCACGCACTCGCCGAGCTCCTTGATGGTGGTCGGCTTGAGCCCGAGGGTGCGCAGCGCGGAGTCGCCGCGGCCGATGCCGCAGACCGTCCTGTTGCCGTACATCTCGTTGAGCGTGGCGAAGGCCGACGCCGTCACGGTCCAGTCGCGGGTGCCGGGGTTGGTGACCATCGGCCCGACGATCACCCGTTCGGTCCGGTCCAGGATCTGGCTGTAGATGACGAACGGTTCCTGCCACAGCAGGTGGGAGTCGAAGCTCCACACGTGGCTGAACCCCGCCCGCTCGGCCTTGACCGACAGGTCGACCACCGCGGAGGCGGGCGGGTCCAGCTGGAATACGACGCCGATGTCCATGGGCGTCCCCCCTAAACCAGATAGGAGGACAGGTCGCGCTTGAGGAAGCGGCCGTGTCCGGGCTTGCCGTGGTACTTGCCGTCCTGGAGCAGGACGGTCCCGCGGCTGATGACGGTGTCGACCTTTCCGGCGATCTCGTAACCCTCGTAGGCGGAGTGGTCCATGTTCATGTGGTGGGTGTCGACGCTGATCCGGGTGGTGCCGTCCGGGTCGTACACGACGATGTCGGCGTCGGAGCCGACCGCGATCGCGCCCTTGCGCGGGTAGAGGCCGAACATTCGGGCCGGAGTGGTGGAGATGGTCTCCACCCAGCGTTCGAGCGAGATCTTCTTGTCGACGACGCCCTGGTAGAGCAGGTCGACCCGGTGCTCGACCCCGCCGATCCCGTTGGGGATCTTGGAGAAGTCGCCGACGCCCAGTTCCTTCTGGTCCTTGAAGCAGAAGGGGCAGTGGTCGGTCGAGACGATCGACAGGTCGTTGGTCTTCAGGCCCCGCCACAGGTCCCGGCCGTGGCTCTCGTGCTTGGAGCGCAGCGGCGTCGAGCAGACCCACTTGGCGCCCTCGAAACCCGGCGCGCCGAGCTGGTCCTCGAGCGTCAGGTAGAGGTACTGCGGGCAGGTCTCGGCGAAGACGTTGCGGCCCGCGTCGCGGGCCTCGGCGACCTTGGCGAGGGCGCCGCTGGCCGACAGGTGGACGATGTAGAGCGGCGTGTCCCTGGCGACCTCGGCCAGCGAGATCGCCCGGCTGGTGGCCTCGGTCTCCAGGGCGGCCGGGCGGGTGATGCCGTGATAGATCGGATCGGTCTCGCCGCGTTCCAGCGCCTGGGCCACCAGGACGTCGATGGCCGGGCCGTTCTCGGCGTGCATCATGATCATCGCGCCGTTGTCGCGGGCCTTCTGCATGGCGCGCAGGATCTGGCCGTCGTCGCTGTAGAAGACGCCCGGGTAGGCCATGAACAGCTTGAAGCTGGTGATGCCCTCGTCGTTGACGAGGGTGTCCATGGCCTTGAGGGCGTCCGCGTCGACGCCGCCGAGGATCTGGTGGAAGGCGTAGTCGATGTGGCAGTTGCCCTCGGCCTTGGCGTGCCAGGCGGCGAGCCCGTCGAAGACCGACTCGCCGGTGCGCTGGACCGAGAAGTCGATGATCGTGGTGGTGCCGCCCCAGGCGGCGGCGGCAGTCCCGGTCTCGAAGGTGTCGCTGGCGGCGGTGCCGCCGAAGGGCAGCTCCATGTGCGTGTGGGCGTCGATGCCGCCGGGGATGACGTACTTCCCGGACGCGTCGATGACCGTGTCCGCGTCCTGCGTCAGGCCCGGTGCCGTCAGGGCGACGATCTTCTCCTGGTCCACCAGGACGTCGGCGACGAAGGTCCCCGACGGACCCACAACCGTCCCGTTCTTCACGAGAAGGGTCATACGTATGCCTCCTTATCGGAAAGTCAGGGTGCGGTCAGGTCGCCGTAGGCGTCGGGACGGCGGTCGCGGTAGAACTGCCAGCGGTCGCGGACGGTCTCCAGCAGGCTCATGTCGAGATCCCGGATGACGAGTTCGGGGTCGTGGGTGTCGGCCACGTCCCCCACGAACTTGCCCTCGGGGTCCACGAAGTAGGTCTGGCCGTAGAAGTCGTTGTCACCGAGGTCCTCGATGCCGACCCGGTTGATCGCGCCGATGAAGTACTCGTTGGCGACCGCGGAGGCGGGCTGCTCGAGCTGCCACAGGTAGGAACTGAGCCCGCGCGAGGTCGCCGACGGGTTGAACACGATGCGCGCGCCGTTGAGGCCGAGCGCCCGCCAGCCCTCGGGGAAGTGCCGGTCGTAGCAGATGTAGACGCCGATCTTCCCGACGGCGGTGTCGAACACCGGGTAGCCGAGGTTCCCCGGCCGGAAGTAGAACTTCTCCCAGAACCCCTTCACCTGCGGGATGTGGTTCTTGCGGTACTTGCCCAGGTAGGAACCGTCGGCGTCGACGACGGCCGCGGTGTTGTAGAGCACCCCGGGCTGCTCCTGCTCGTACATCGGCAGGACCATGACCATGCCGAGTTCGGCCGCGAGGGCCTGGAACCGCTCGGTGGTCGGGCCGGGCACGGACTCGGCGTACTCGTAGTACTCCGGGTCCTGGACCTGGCAGAAGTAGGGGCCGTAGAACAGCTCCTGGAAACAGATGACCTTCGCGCCCTGGGCCGCCGCCTGCCTGGCGTAGTCCTCGTGGGCCTTGATCATCGATTCCTTGTCGCCCGTCCAGGTCGTCTGGACCAGGGCCGCGCGGATGACTTCGGACATCACGCTCCCCTCCTTCAGTAGATCTAGCGGTATACCCGTGCCCGCAACGGTTCGGACGTTAGCGGCCGGAAGGGGACAGCCTTGTTACGCCCACGTTCAGAGATCGTTACGGATCCTTGCCCAACGTGTCCGGCCGCGCGTCCTGCGTGGTCGCGTCCTCTTCGCCACCGGTGCGCCCGGCCCCCGGAGGGACCGGGCGCCGGGATCAGGCGGCGGGGAAGCGGTCCCAGACGCGGTGCCGCGCCAGGAGGCCGGTGATCTGTTCCCAGACGAGCCGGGGCTCGTCCGCCAGGACCACGCCGGCGGAGCCCGCGGGGATCCCGGCCGCCTCGATCGCCGCGGAGGCGTTCGCCCAGCCGCCGATCGCCTTGGCGTGCCGGAAGGCCTCGGCCAGCATCAGCCGCACGCGCGGGTCGACGGCGGTTCCCGCGATGCCCGCCTTGGCGTCACGGGCCCCCTTCGCGTCGTCGCCCGGGGCCGGTGCCCCGGCGACGAGCAGGGCGTCGAACTCCACGGAGCGGGCGTTGGCGAAGGTCCGCTGGGCCTCGATCTCCTCGGCCCCGTCTCCGGAGAGCGGGGCGCCGTTCGGGGCGATGACCAGGGGCACCATGCCGCCGTCCAGGATCGCGCGGCGGACCGTGCGCAGGGCGTTCAGGTCGCTCCCGGGCCCGGCGACGATCCCGATGACCCGGCCGGCGACCGGCCATTCGCCGCCGAGCTGCGACAGGGCGGGGCTGGGCTCGACCTCGGCGAGCGGCACGGACGGGCCGGGCGCCGGCAGTCCGAGGCCCGCGGCGACCTCCTGGCACAGGACCGGGTCGATGTTGGCCAGGACGCCCAGGTTGCGCTCCCTGATGGCCGGCTCCCAGACCTTGGACAGCTCGAAGGTGTAGGCGGCGATCACGTGCTCCCGCTCGGCCGGGGTGAGGCTGAGCCAGAACCGGCGGGCATGGCTGAAGTGGTCGTCGAACGAGGCCGGGGCCTCCCGGACCTTGTGCGCCGCCGGGATCGCCACGGGCGCCTCGGTGTAGCCGCCCTCGGCCGCTCCGGCGAAGAACGGGCAGCCCCCGTCGAGGGAGTTGGGCTTGTAGGGCGCGGCTCCGGAGTGGACGGCGGTCTGGTGCATGCCGTCGCGGAGCATGTCGTTGACGGGCGCGTGGGTGCGGTTGATCGGGAGCTGGGCGAAGTTCGGGCCGCCCAGCCGGCTGATCTGGGTGTCGAGATAGGAGAACAGGCGCCCCGTCAGCAGCGGGTCGTCGGTGATGTCGATGCCCGGCACCAGGTGGCCGGGGTGGAAGGCGACCTGCTCGGTCTCGGCGAAGTAGTTCAGCGGGTTGGCGTTCAGCGTCATCAGGCCGACCGGCTGCACCGGTGCCAGTTCCTCGGGGACGAGCTTGGTCGGGTCGAGCAGGTCGACGCCCTCGAACATCTGGTCGGGGGTGTCGGGGAAGACCTGGACGCCCAGCTCCCACTGCGGGAACGCGCCGGCCTCGATGGCGTCGGCCAGGTCCCGGCGGTGGAAGTCGGGATCCATGCCGTTGATCAGCTGGGCCTCCTCCCACACCAGCGAGTGGACGCCCGCCCTGGGCTTCCAGTGCCACTTGACCAGGCTCGTCCCGCCGTCGGCGTCGACCAGCCGGAAGGTGTGGATGCCGAAGCCCTCCATCGTCCGGTAGGAGCGCGGGATGCCCCGGTCGGACATGTTCCAGATCGTGTGGTGCGTGGCCTCGGTGTGCAGGGACACGAAGTCCCAGAACGTGTCGTGCGCGCTCTGGGCCTGCGGGATCTCCCGGTCCGGATGCGGCTTGCCCGCGTGGATGACGTCGGGGAACTTGATCGCGTCCTGGATGAAGAAGACCGGGATGTTGTTGCCCACCAGGTCGAACACGCCCTCGTCGGTGTAGAACTTCGTCGCGAACCCGCGGGTGTCGCGGACGGTGTCCGCCGAGCCGCGCGAGCCCAGCACCGTGGAGAACCGCACGAACACCGGCGTCTCGACGTCCTTGCCGAGGAAGGCCGCCCGGGTGACCGCCGAGGCCGTCCCGTATCCCTTGAAGACGCCGTGGGCGGCGGCGCCACGGGCGTGAACCACCCGCTCCGGAATCCGTTCATGATCGAAATGCGTGATCTTCTCGCGCAGATGATGGTCCTGGAGCAGCACCGGCCCCCGGGCCCCCGCCTTCAGCGAGTGGTCGGAGTCCCGCACCCGCAGCCCCTGCGCCGTCGTCAGGAACTCCCCGCCCTGCCCGTTGGCCTCCGGCGGGATCCCGTCCCTCCGCCCCGTCGGCGTCCTGGGCTCCGGCCCGCGCTGGTCGGGCTTGGGCGGCAGCGGACCCGCCGGTTCGGTGGGCTCACCGACCGCCGGGCTCCGGCTTCCGGGACGTCCGGGGATCTCCACCTCGGCACCGTGCTCCGTCAACGCCTCCACCACGGCCTTCACCCGATTCTTCTCAGCCACAGCCCCTCCTCAGGAAAAATAGCCACTTACATGACTACTTATAGTAGTTGTGTGAACACGATCGGTTTGTGCCCGGGTCTGCGCCCCTACCCAGCGAGCCGCCCCTCTCACCTCGGGCGCCCACTTCGTCCCGGCCCGGTCAGAGGGCGGGGGTCCGCCGATCGGTGACCAGGTTCGGCCCGCCGGCCGCTGCGGAATGGATGTTGACAAAGGGCCGGGAGTGAACGGATCCTGTGCCCGTGACTCAGGTCACAGGCACCCGGCGCGAGGGTGTCCCCCACGGTCCTCGCGTCGAAAGGCACCCCCATGCCCGTGTCCGCATCCCCCTGGCAGCCGTCCAGACGCCAGATCCTCGGCGGAGCCCTCGGCTCTCTCGTCGGGGTGGCCGTCCTCCCCCATTCCGCCCGCGCCGCCGCGGCGGCCACCTATGACGTCGTCGTGGTCGGGTCGGGTGCGGCCGGGATGACGGCGGCGCTGACCGCCGCGAAGCGGGGTCTGTCGGTGCTCGTGGTCGAGAAGGCCGCCAAGTTCGGCGGGTCCGCGGCGCGGTCCGGCGCAGGGATCTGGCTGCCGAACAACTCGGTGATCCTGGCCGCCGGGGTGCCGGACACCCCGGCCAAGGCCGCCACCTACCTCGACGCCGTCGTCGGGAGCGGAGTCCCGGCCGACCGGAAGGCCGCGTTCCTGGCCAAGGGCCCCGAGATGCTGGACTTCGTCATGGCGAACAGCCCGTCGCGGTTCATCTGGATGGAGGGTTACTCCGACTACTACCCGGAGAAGGCCGGCGGGCTGCCGGGCGGCCGGTCGATCGAGCCGAAGATGTTCGACGGGAACCTGCTCGGCGCCGAGAAGGCCAACCTCAACCCCGCCTACATCCCGACTCCGAGCGGAGTGACGATCTACAGCCACGAGTACCGGTGGCTGAACATCGTCGCCGTCAGCGCCACGGGGGCGGCCGTGTCGGCGCAGACCGTCGCGCGGTGGACCCAGGCCAAGCTCGAGGGTAAGGACCCCATGACGATGGGCCAGGCGCTCGCGGGCGGGCTGCGGGTCGGGCTGATGCAGGCGAACGTCCCGGTATGGCTGAGCAGCCCGCTCACCGCGCTCCTCCACGACGCCTCGGGCCGGGTCACCGGCGTGACGGTCACCAGGAACGGCGCCGCGACGACCGTCAACGCCACCCGGGGCGTCATCGTGTGCTCCGGCGGATTCGAGCACAACGCCGCGATGCGCTCCACCTACCAGCAGCATCCCATCGGCACCGCCTGGACGGTCGGCGCCTCCTCCAACACCGGCGACGGCATCCTCGCCGGGATCGCGGCCGGAGCGAAGGTCTCCCTGATGGAGGACTCCTGGTGGGGACCGGCCATCCCGCTGCCCGACGAGCCCTACTTCTGCCTCGCCGAGCGCACCCTGCCCGGCGGCTTCATCGTCAACCAGCAGGGCAGGAGGTTCGTGAACGAGGCCGCCCCCTACAGCGACGTCGTCCACGTCATGTACGAGAAGAACGGCACGGCCCCCGACATCCCGTCGTGGCTGATCATCGACCAGAACTACCGCAACCGCTACCTGTTCAAGGACCTCGCGCCGACCTTCCCCTTCCCCGACTCCTGGTACGCCTCGGGCGCCCTCAAGAAGGCCTGGACGATCCCCGAGCTCGCCGACCAGATCGGTGTCCCCCGCTCCAACTTCTGGAACACCTACACCCGGTTCAACTGGTTCGCCACGACCGGCAAGGACACCGACTTCAAGCGCGGCGACTCCGTCTACGACCACTACTTCACCGACCCGGGCATCAAGCCGAACTCCTGCCTGGCCCCGCTGCTCGTCCCGCCCTTCTACGCCTTCAAGATCGTTCCGGGGGACCTGGGCACCAAGGGCGGCATGGAGACCGACGCCCGCGCCCGCGTCCTCAACGGCGCGGGCCAGGTCATCCCCGGCCTCTACGCCGCGGGCAACTGCTCCAGCGCCGTCATGGGCCACAGCTACGCCGGCGCCGGCTCCACCATCGGCCCCGCGATGACCTTCGGCTACATCGCCGCCAAGGACATCTGAGCCGCCCGTCCCGGAGGCCGGATCCCGGCCTCCGGGACGTTCAGGACAGGCCGGCCGCGGGGAGGGCGTCCCAGCCGCGGGTGAAGGGGGAGCTGATCCGCCGGGCGGCGGCCAGGTCGACACCGGCGGACGGATGGCGCAGGTAGAGCTCCTCCAGGGCGACCCGGGCCTGGAGCCTGGCCAGATGGGAGCCGATGCAGAAGTGCGGGCCCGTGGCGAAGCCGAGATGGCGGGGGATCCTCCGGGTGATGTCGAGGACGTCCGCGGTGGGGCCGAACTCGCGGGGATCGCGGTTGGCGGAGCCGTAGAGCATGAGGACCTTCTCGCCCTCGGGGATCTCGGTGCCGTGGATCGTGACCGGCCGCGTGGTCGTGCGCGCCAGCGCCTGGACCGATCCCTCCACACGGAGGAACTCCGTCAGGGCGGCGGGGATGAGGCCGAGGTCCGCGACCAGCCGGGCGCGCTGGTCGGGGTACTGGTCGAGGAGCGTGACGGCGTGCGAGATGAGGTTGCCGGTGGTGTCGTTGCCGCCCGCGACCATGACGAAGCAGAAGCCGAGGATGTCCCAGTCGGTGAGGCGGTCACCGTCGATCTCCGCGGCGGCCAGGGCCGAGATCATGTCGTCGGTGGGCTCCTCGCGGCGGGCGGTGATGAGGGAGCCGAAGTAGGCGAACATCTCCGCGACGGCCGCCACGCCCGGCTCGTCGTCGAGGTCGAGGCCCTCGTCCTGGATGGTGACCAGGGCGGCCACCCACGGGTCGAACCTCGCCCGGTCGGCCTCCGGGACGCCCAGCAGATGGGCCAGGGCGAAGGTGGGGATCGGCGAGGCGAAGTCGCGGTGCAGGTCGGCGGTCTCCCCGTCGGCCGTCTTGCGCTCCATCAGGGCCAGCCGGTCCCGGACGAAGCCGCGCAGCAGGTCCTCCAGCGCGGCGACCCGGCGCGGGGTGAACCCGGCGCTGATCAGCCGGCGCAGCTGGGTGTGGCGGGGCGGGTCGAGCATCACCATCGTCGGGGCCAGGCCGAGCGCCTCGATCTCGTTGGGAAGGAAGGTCAGTCCCTGCGCGGAGGAGAAGGTCTCCGGGTCGCGGACGGCCTGCCAGATGTCCTCGAACCGGGACAGCGCCCAGTAGTGCGGCCTCGGGTGCCGGTGGACCGGGTCGTGGTCGCGCAGCTCGCGGTAGGCCGGGTAGGGGTCGGCCTGGAACGCCGGGTCGAACGGGTCGTAGAGCACGGGGGCGCCTCTCGTTCTAACGGGAGTCGTTATTAACACATCCTGTTACTATCACCGGGTGGCGAAGGACGCAAGGGTCACCAGGGAGCTGCTGCTGAACGCGGGCGCGCGGCTCTTCGCGACCGAGGGCATCGACGCCGCCCGCACCCGCGACATCGTCAAGCTGGCCGGCCAGGGCAACGACTCGGCGATCACCTACCACTTCGGATCGCGTCAGGGGCTGCTGGAGGCGATCCTCCGGGCGGGCGTCGAGCGCATGGAGCCGGTCAGGGCCGCCACCGTGCTGGACTCCGCCGATCTCGCGGTGATCGTCGCCGCCATCGCCGACCCGATCTCGGCCGAGCTCCTGACCGAGGAGGGGCGCTGGTTCCTGCGGGTCATCGCCCAGGTCGCCGGGCGGGCCGGCGTGCGGACCCATGCGGTCCCCGCCCTGATCGACGGCACCGCCATCGCCCGCCAGCTCAAGCTGCTGGAGCAGGCCTGCCTGGCGTTCCTGCCCGAGCCGCTCGCCCTGGAGCGGGTCGCCGCCTTCATCTCGTTCCTGACCGCCGCGCTGGCCGACCGCGCGGCCCGTCCCGAACCCCATCTCCTCGGCCACGAGGCCTTCACCGCGAACCTGAACGCGATGCTCACCGCGGCCCTCCGCGCCTGACACCGGGCCCGGCCCGCGTGCGCCGTCGGTGCGGCTCAGGTCCTGCGCCAGCCTCCCGCGGCCCAGATGCCGCCGTCGACGTGCAGGGTGGTGCCGGTGACGAAACGGGCGGCGGGCGAGGCCAGGAAGGCCACCACCGCGGCGGCGTCGTCCGGGGTGCCCAGATGGCCGAGCGGCGGCGTCCGCACCGGGTCGTAGAGCGGGGCCGCGGCCAGCATCCCGGCCCGCGCCCCTTCCTCCCCCTCGGTGGCGATGGCGTCGGGCGCGACGGCGTTGACCCGGATGCCGAGCGGGGCCAGCTCCAGGGCCAGCGAGCGGGTCAGCGAGGCCAGGGCCGCCTTCATCGCCGCGTAGACCGCGAAGCCCGGCGCCGCCTGATGAGCCTCCGACGAGGTGACGTTGACGATCGACGACCCGGGGCCCATCAGCGGGACCACCAGCCTGATCAGCCTCGTGACCTGGGTGAAGTTCTCGGCGATCAGGGTCTCCTCGCCCTTGGCCGAGACCTCCAGGAACGGGGCGTGGAAGGTGCCGCCCGCGTTGTTGACCAGCACGTCGACCCGGCCGTGCGCGGCGCGCGCCGACTCCGCCCACGCGCTCACGGCCTCGGCGTCGCGGACGTCCAGCACGCTCACACCGGGCCCCTCGCGCAGGTCGCAGCCCAGGACCGTGTCCCCGGCGGCCTCGAAGCCCCGCGCCACCGCGGCGCCGATGCCGCGCGCCGATCCCGTCACCATCACCACACGGCTCACGCCAGCAGTGAATCGCACTCCTTGATCAGCCGTTCGCGCAGGGGTGCCGCACGGACCGTGAAGGACCGCTGGGCCGTCGCGTACTCCGCCCGCCCCTCGGGCGTCTCGACCCGGATCGGCGCGTAACCGAGCTCGCGCAGGTCGTAGGGGCTGGCCTTCATGTCCATCGCCCGGACGTCCCTGGCCAGCTCGAAACAGTCCGCGACGAGCTCGCTCGGCACCAGCGGCGACAGCTTGAACGCCCACTTGTAGAGGTCCATGGTCGCGTGCAGGCAGCCCGGCTGTTCCAGCTCGTGCTGGGTCTCCCGCACGGGCTGGAGGGCGTTCAGCGGCCGGGCGGGCTCGGTGAAGAAGCGGAAGGCGTCGAAGTGGCTGCACCGGGCGCCGCGCTCCTCGACCAGCCCGGCGATCTCGCCGGGGCTCAGCCGCAGCGGCCAGGACGCGTGCCGCACGTCGCCGGGGGGCAGCCGGTAGACCATCGCCCACTCGTGCATGCCGAAGCAGCCCAGATGGGGCGGGCGGGAGGCGGTGGCGGCCAGCAGGCCCCGGATCCAGGTGATCGACTTCTCCCGGCGCGGCAGCAGGGCCTCGAGGTCGACGACCGCGCCCTGCGGGGTGTCCCGGTAGTGCGGTCCAGGGGAGGCGGCCCCGGCCAGCGCGACGCCCGCGCCGGGATGCCAGGCCAGGAGCCGTCCGGGCCGATGACCGTAGTAGGTGAACAGGAAGTCCTCGACGGGATGCGCCTCTCCCGCCCTGCGCTGCTCCAGGTACGGGCCGATCAGGCCGTCCAGCCGCTCCCGGTGGGCGGCTGCCCTGGCCTGCCACACCTCTGCTTCGAGAACCTCCACGGACCCATCTTAGTTTCAGACGGCTTTTTTGCTTTTGTTCGCTCATCCGCAAGCACAGATGATAAAACCAAACGCGAACACAAATGCACGTGCAGGGGACGAGCACGGGCCATCCCGGAGGAGCGTGACGCGATGCGGATGCTGCAGGCCTTCAACGGCATGCCGGCGCAGTGGCTGACCATGGCCGCCTGGCGCAAGAGCCGCCACAGCAATCCCAGTGGAAGCTGCCTCGAGGTCGCGGAGCTGCCCGACTCCGAGGTCGCCGTCCGCAACTCCCGCCACCCCGGCGGACCCGCCCTGATCTTCACCGTGGACGAGCTGGCCGCCTTCGTGCGCGGCGCCAAGGACGGCGAGTTCGACGACCTGATCGCCCTCAGCGGGCTGCAGCCGGTGCCCGAGCACGCGGGGATGACCACCGCCGCCGATGATGCGAGACTGAGCCCGAGCGCCTGAACCGGCCACGAGCAGTGCTGAGGAGCGACCATGCACCCGGCTGAGGCCGCGGGGGCTCCGCGCGGGGCCGCCGTCCCGAGCGGGCCCACCGCCCTGCGCATCATGGTCGGCTCCCAGCTGCGCCGCCTGCGCGAGGCCAAGGGCATCAGCCGTGAGCGGGCCGCCGAGTCGATCCGCGCCACCCACTCCAAGATCAGCCGCCTGGAGCTGGGACGCAGCAGCTTCAAGCAGCGCGATCTGTCCGACCTGCTGAACCTCTACGGCATCCTCGACCCGGACGAGCGGAGCACCCTGTTCGAGCTCGCCCGGCAGGCGGCCCGTCCCGGCTGGTGGCACCATTACCAGGACATCATGCCCGGCTGGCTGGAGCCCTACATCGGGCTGGAGACCGCGGCGTCGGTGATCCGTACCTACGAGGTCCAGTTCGTGCACGGCCTGATGCAGACCGAGGACTACGCGCGGGCCGTCGTGCGGATGGGCAACGCCGTCGCGCCCCCGGCCGAGATCGACCGCAGGGTCGCCCTGCGGATGACGCGCCAGTCGGTCCTCGACGGCCCGAACCCGCCGAAGGTCTGGTCCGTCCTCGACGAGGCCGCGCTGCGCCGCCCTCTCGGCGGCCGCGACGTCATGCGCCGCCAGCTCTCCCATCTCCTGGACCTCACCGACCACCATGGCGTGACCCTGCAGATCCTGCCGTTCCACGCGGGCGCCCATCCGGCGGCGGGCGGCCCCTTCACCATCCTGCGTTTCCCGCACGGCGACCTGCCCGACGTGATCTACCTGGAGCAGCTCAACAGCGCGCTCTACCTCGACAAGGCCGACGAGGTCCACGGCTACATGCGGATCATGGACGAGCTCTGCGTCGTGGCCGAGAGCAAGGGCGCGACCCGTCAGACCCTCGCCGACCTGCTCGACCGGATCTAGCCCACTTCCCGCGGGCCCCGCCCCGCGACGGTCTCCCGATGTCAAGGCGGGACCGGTTCTCGGAAAAAGAGGACCGGTCCCGACGGCCGTTGCCCGGACGACCATCGGGACCGGTCGAGACGGTCGCCCGTCTCCGGCGGCCGCCCCTGGGGTGGAGGCTTTTCGCAGAAGTGATTGAACCTTCTGCTACTAGGTCATCTTGGGCTCTCGCGATCGCAGGCGCAAGCACATCTGGGATCACGTTTGAACTCTCATCTGCACGTGCAGTTGACCTGCGAAGATGAAAACCGGAGTAAGCGGAACGAATCGCCGATGATCTGTGCAGCGCGCCCGGGGGATGCGAGACTTCTTCCAGATCCACCAGGGAGCAGCAGATGATCGCTGAGCAGGCGGGGCAGACGCCCTTCCCCGAACTCGCGGACCACCCCGGCAGGCCGGGAACGACCGGCGGCCCCACCGCCCTGCGCATCATGCTCGGCTCCCAGCTGCGCCGGCTGCGCGAATCCCGCGGCATCAGCCGCGAGGAGGCCGCCGACGTCCTGCGCGCCACCCACTCCAAGATCAGCCGTCTGGAACTGGGCCGGACCGCCTTCAAGCAGCGCGACCTGGTCGACCTGCTCGACCTGTACGGGATCACCGAGGAGTCCGAGCGGGACGCCCTGATGTCCCTGGCCCGGCAGGCGAGCGTCCCCGGCTGGTGGCACCGGTACAACGACATCCTGCCGTCCTGGCTGGAGCCCTACATCGGCCTCGAGTCGGCGGCCTCGATGATCCGGACCTTCGAGGTGCAGTTCGTGCACGGCCTCATGCAGACCGAGGACTACGCCAGGGCCGTCATCAGGGTCGGAAACTCCGACGCCTCCCCCGCCGACATCGACCGCCGGGTGCAGATGCGCATGACCCGGCAGCGGATGCTCGCCGAGACCGACCGCAGGAGGGTGTGGGCCGTCCTCGACGAGGCGGCGCTGCACCGCCCGTACGGGAGCAGGTCGGTGCTGCGCGGCCAGATCGAGCACCTGCTGGAGATGTCGACCCGGCCGAACGTGATGCTCCAGGTGCTCCCCTTCTCGGTCGGGGCGCACCCCGGCGCGGGCGGCCCGTTCACGATCCTGCGCTTCCACCAGAGCGACCTGCCCGACGTCGTCTATCTCGAGCAGCTCAGCAGCGCCCTGTACCTCGACAAGATCGACGAGGTCAGCGGCTACATGCGCATCATGGACGAGCTCTGCATCCTGGCCGAGGACGGCAACGGCACCCGCGACCACCTCCACCGGCTCCTCGCCGAGCTCTAGGCCGTTCCGGAGACGGGCCCGGCCATCCCCGAGGGAACCATTCCGTAGTCGGACTGGCACGGAACGTCACCGATGGTGGATGCTGGCGGGATGACGCTGCTGAAGGCCCCCGACGAGCCGCTCGCCCGCCCGCTCCCCTGGCCCGGGGCCGTCCCCGGCAGCGCGGTGCTGGCCTGTCCCCAGTGCGGCGGTCCCGACCTGCGCGTGACCACCGTGTCGGTCGCGTCCGACCCCCGCCGCGGCCCGGCGGCCGGGCTCCTGGTGTGGCCGAGGACCGGCCGCGCCTTCACCAGCGACGAACCGCCCTCCCGGGCGAGCGAAGCGGCCGGTCCCGTCCTGTTCCTGGACTACCAGTGCGAGCGGTCCGGCTGCCGGGGCGGCATCGAACTCCATCTGGGCGAGGGCTCCACCCTCCTGCGCCTCACCGCCGCCGAACGGTGATAGATCGATCGAAGTTGGTCGTGTGACTGAGACCGCCCGCCGTGCCGGGTCGATAGAGTTGGGGCACCGCCCGCCCGACCCCTGGAAGGCCGAGATCACCTGTGGCTGATTCGTTCGTGCACCTGCATGTTCACACTGAGTACTCCATGCTGGACGGCGCGGCGAAGATCGGGCTCATGGCCAACCGGGTGTCCGAGCTCGGGATGCCCGCGATCGCCATGTCCGACCACGGGAACATGTTCGGCTCGTACGAGTTCCACAAGAAGATCCGCGGCGCGGGACTGAAGCCGATCATCGGCATCGAGGGCTACGTGAGCCCCGAATCGCGCTTCCACAAGAAGCCGGTCTTCTGGGGCGAGCCGCACCAGCGCAAGTTCAACGAGCAGACCGGTGTCGGCGGCGACGTCTCGGCCACCGGCACCTACCTCCACAAGACCATGTGGGCCTACAACGCCCAGGGGCTGAAGAACCTCTTCAAGATCAGCTCGCTGGCCTCGCTCGAAGGCCACATGAAGAAGTACCCGCGCATGGACGACGAGCTGTTCGAGGAGTACCACCACGGCATCATCGCCACGACGGGCTGCCCCTCCGGCGCCGTCCAGACGCGGCTCCGCCTCGGGCAGTACGACAAGGCCCTCGAGCACGCCGCGAAGTACCAGGAGATCTTCGGCAAGGAGAACTACTTCCTGGAGCTGATGGACCACGGCGGGATCCTCATCGAGACCGCGGTCCGCAAGGAACTGCTGCGGATCGGCAAGGAACTCGGCATCCCCCCGCTGGTCACCAACGACAGCCACTACGTCACCGAGGACCAGGCCTCCGCGCACGACGCCCTGCTCTGCGTCGGCACCAACTCCCAGATCAGCGCGCCCGACCGGTTCCGGTTCAGCGGCAACGGCTACTACATCCGCTCGGCCGAGGAGATGCGCGAGCTCAACCACGACGAGCTGTGGAAGCAGGGCTGCGACAACACCCTGCTGATCGCCGAGCGCGTCGAGTCCTACGAGGAGGTCTTCGCCCACCGCGACCTGGCCGCCAAGTTCCCGGTCCCCGAGGGCGAGACCGAGATGAGCTGGCTGCGCAAGGAGTCCGAGCGCGGCGCGGTCAAGCGGTTCGGCTCCCCCGTGCCCGCCGAGGTCACCGAGCGGATCGAGTACGAGCTCGGCGTGATCGAGGGCATGGGCTTCCCCGGCTACTTCCTCGTCGTCGCCGACATCTGCCAGTACGCCCGCGACAGCGGGATCTGGGTCGGCCCCGGACGAGGCTCGGCCACCGGCTCGATGGTCGCCTACGTCACGGGCATCACCGAACTCGACCCCATCGAGCACAAGCTCCTGTTCGAGCGGTTCCTCAACCCCGAACGCATCTCCATGCCCGACGTCGACCTGGACTTCGACGAGCGCCGGCGCGGCGACATGATCCGGTACGTCACGGAGAAGTACGGCGAGGACAACGTCTCGCTGATCATCACCTACATGACGATCAAGTCGAAGGCGGCCGTGAAGGACGCCGGTCGCGTCCTCGGCTACCCCTTCGCCGTCGGCGAGAAGATCACCAAGGCGTTCCCGCCCGCCGTGATGGGCAAGGAGATCCCGCTCACCGGCATCTTCGACAAGGACCACCCCCGCTTCGCCGAGGCCGGCGAGGTCCGCAAGCTGTACGAGGAGGACGCCGACGTCAAGAAGGTCGTCGACACCGCGATCGGCCTCGAGGGCCTGACGCGCGGCACCGGCGTCCACGCGGCCGGCGTCATCCTGTCGTCCCAGCCCCTGGTCGACGTCATGCCGGTCTTCATGCGGCAGGACGACGGCGCCCGCATCACCGGCTTCGACGGGCCGTCCAGCGAGGACATGGGCGCCCTCAAGATGGACTTCCTGGGCCTGCGGAACCTGACCGTCCTCGGCGACGCCGTCGAGAACGTCAAGCTCAACCGCGGCATCGAGCTGAACATGCTCGAGATCGGCCTGGACGACAAGAAGGCCTACCAGCTCCTGGCCCGTGGCGAGACCCTCGGCGTCTTCCAGCTCGACAGCTCGATGATGCGCGACCTCACCAAGCTGATCGCCCCGACCGAGTTCGAGGACGTCTCGTCGATCCTCGCGCTCGGCCGTCCGGGTCCGATGGGCGCGAACGCGCACGTCAACTACGCCCTCCGCAAGGCCGGATCGCAGAAGGTCGAGCCGATCCACCCCGACCTGCGCGACGCCCTGGAGCCGATCCTCGGCAACACCTACCACCTGGTCGTCTACCAGGAGCAGGTCATGGCCATCGCCCAGCAGCTCGCGGGCTACACCCTCGGCGGCGCCGACATCCTGCGCCGCGCGATGGGCAAGAAGAAGAAGGAGGAGATGGACAAGCAGTGGGCCACCTTCTCCTCCGGCATGGTCGGCAAGGGCTTCACCGAGGAGCACGCCAAGGCCGTCTGGGACGTCCTGGAGCCGTTCTCCAGCTACGGGTTCAACAAGTCCCACACCGCCGGGTACGGGCTCGTCTCCTACTGGACGGCCTACCTCAAGGCCAACTACCCCGCCGAGTACATGGCGGCCCTGCTCACCTCGGTCGGCAACAACAAGGACCGCATGGCGATCTATCTCGCCGAGTGCCGCCGGATGAAGGTGCTGGTCCTGCCGCCGTGCGTCAACGAGTCGAACCTGCGGTTCGCGGCCGTCGGCGACGACATCCGCTTCGGGCTCGGCGCCGTCCAGAACGTCGGTGACAACGCGATCAACGGCATCGTCTCCGCCCGCAAGGAGCACAGCAAGTACACCGACTTCAACGACTTCCTCACCAAGGTCCCCGCGGTGGTCTGCAACAAGAGGACCATCGAGTCGCTGATCAAGGCCGGGGCGTTCGACAGCCTCGACCACCCGCGCTTCGGCCTCGTCCAGATCCACGACCAGGCCATCGACGCCGTCATCGACGTCAAGAAGAAGGAGGCGATGGGGCAGGACTCCCTGTTCGGCGCCTTCGAGGACAGCGACACCAGCGGCGACGCCTTCACGGTGGTCGTCCCGCCCGGCGAGTGGGACAAGAAGACCAAGCTCGCCTTCGAGCGGGAGATGCTCGGCCTCTACGTCTCCGACCACCCGCTCAACGGGGCCGAGCGCGTCCTGGAGCGCAACCGCACCCACAGCATCGCCCAGGTCCTCAACGGCGACGCCGACCGCGAGCGCGGTGAGATCAAGGTCGCGGGCATCATCTCCGGGGTCGAGAAGAAGGTCACCAAGCAGGGCAACGTCTGGGCCATCCTCAAGATCGAGGACCACGACGGCTCGCTCGAGGTGCCCTGCTTCCCCTCCACCTACCAGCTGTACGGCGACAACCTCATCCCCGACCTCGTCGTCGCCGTCACCGGCAAGATCCGGATCCGGGACAACGGCGAGGACTCCTCCGTCAGCTTCAACGCCGTCGCCATCGAGTTCCTGGACATCTCCAACGTCCCGCAGGCCGGTGACCGGGAGCCCATCGTGCTGTCCCTCCGCGAGAGCCAGATCGACATGGCGCTGGTGACCGAGCTCAAGCACATGTTCACCACCCATCGGGGCGACACCCCGGTCCATCTCATGGTCGAGCGGCTCAACCGCCGCAAGGTGCTGATGGCGCTGCCCGACTACAAGGTCAACCTGTCCAACGGCGCCTTCGCGGGCGACCTCAAGGTGCTCCTCGGCCCGACGGCGCTGGCCGACCACTGACGCGGAAGACGGCTCCGGCCCGCAGGACCATCGTGTTCCCGCGGGCCGGGGATCCGGGTGCTACGCGCGGGAGACGAGGGCGGCGAGCTCGTTGACCTTCTGCTGGAGGTCGGTGATGCGCTCGGCCAGGGTGTCGTCGACCACGGCCAGGAGGTCGTCGGGGTCGATCGAGTCGATGGACCTGACGGTCGCCTTGATCGCCTTGCCGAACTTGGTGCGCTGCTCGCGGAGCAGGACGTCGACGTCGGCGACCACCGCCTCTCCCACGAGGTCCTGGACGATCTCGTAGGCCTCGGCCAGCGCCTCGACGTTCGCCCTGGGGTTCTCCACGAGCGCGCGGAACTCGTCCTTGTGGTCTTCCAGGGCGATCTGCACGAACTGGCCGCTCGGGGTCTTCGCCTGTCCCTCGTCGAGGACCTTCTGCAGGTAGCCGATCCGCTGGAGGCGCTTGGCCTCGGCCGCCGCCTCCTTGCGCAGGGCCGCGTCGGCCGCCACCCGGGCGACCACGATCTCGCGGGCCTCCTCCACGAGCGGCAGGGGTTCCTGCTCCTGCTCCGGCTCGGCTTCCGGCGCGGGCTCCGGTGCTTCGAGGACCTCGGCCGGGGCGGCCACGGCCTCCTCGGGTGCCGCGAGATAGTGCGGCCAGGCGTCCCCGTGCGGCAGGGCCGTCTCCGCGCCGGGGCGCAGGTCGCGGGCGGGCGGCACCAGGCCGTCCGCGGCGGCCCGTTCCCAGCCGTCGAGGTAGTTCCGGACCAGGTCCGCCGAGCCGCCCGAGCGCCGGGCGAACTCTTCCAGGGAGATCTTCCCGCCCGTCGCGTCCGGGCCTGCGGCCCTGGCCACGAGCAGGGCGAGGGTCCAGGGCCCCGACTCCTCGAACGCCCCGAACAGCCGGGCGTCCGCTCCGGCCCGGTCGTCAGGGTCGGGGTCGGGGTCGGGGTCGGGGTCGGGGTCGGGGCCGAGCAGTTCCGCGAGCCCTTCGCGCAGCCGCTCCATCTCCGCCCGGATCCGCGGGACGCCCTCGTCCGGGTGCCCGGCCCCGACGAGCCTGCGCACGGTCTCGACGTCGGAGCCGAGCCCGAACGGGGCCCCGGCCGCCACGAACTCGGAGAACTCCGCGAACCCCGCGTCGCTGTCGGCGTCCGCGGGGATCTTCCGCCACGACCCGCTCGCCACGACCGCCGCGAGCAGATCCAGCGCCCCGCCGGCCATCCCCCAGCCCTCCAGGCAGCTCCGCAGCTCGAAGACCTGCACCTGCTCCCTGGTCAGCCGCCCGTCCTCAACACCCATGCTCATGCCCACCGGCCGCCCTTCCCCGTTGCCAGACCGCCGCCCAGTATCTCGCGCCCGGGCCGCTCACGAGACGATCCGCGGGATGGTCAGGGCGGAACCGCCGGCCCGAACCGTCAGGCGGGGCAGGTGCCGCGGTGGTCCTGGAGGACCGCGCCCGGGGCGGGGGGCGGGGGGCAGAGGAAGCGGGAGTAGCGGGTGTCGTCGTCGACGTAGCGCTTGAGCCAGGCGATGGAGTACTTGGCGATCTGGGTGCCCGGCACGGCCCAGGTGAAGTGGCCGGCGTTCTCGAACAGCAGGTAGGCCTTCTCGGGGGCGGCGGTGAGGTTGTCGTAGAACGGCAGGGCGTGGGTGCCGGCGCCCGCGATGAAGTCGTTGTCCCCCGCCTGGATCATGGTGGGGACGCGGACGTCCTGCCAGGCCCGGTCGGTGTGCCAGGGCGCCATCGGGATCGCGGCCCGCAGCGAGGGACGCTGCTGGGCGGCGCGCAGGGCTCCCCCGCCGCCCATCGAGTGACCCATCACCGCCAGCCGCGACGGGTCGAGCCCGTAGGCGGCGGGGCCGGTCGCCGCCAGGTGGTCGAGCGCGGCGAGCAGCTGGCCGGCCCTCGGCTCCGGGAAGTCGGCGAGGGAGAAGGCCTCGAGGGTGAACACCACGAAGCCCTGCGAGGCGAGGCGCGGCCCGAACCAGCTCATGGTGGACTCCGGCTCCAGCAGACCCGGAATGATCACGACGCCGCCGAAGGTTCCGTCCTTCCTGCTCGACGGGTAGTAGACGGTGCCCTTGTTGAATCCGGGCGCCGTCTTCGCGGGCACCTCCTTCACCGAGACCGCGTACGGTCCGGTCACGGCCGTGATGCTCTGCTCGGTCGGGTCGGGCCCGCGTTCGTGCCCGGTGGCCGTCGCGTGCGTCGCGGGGACGACCGCGCACGCGGCCGCGAGCACCGTCGCCGACAGCATGCGCAGGGACCTTCGAGTGTGCTGTTCCACGGGAGTGCCTCTCACTCGGGGACCCGATGATACGCAGAAACAATTCTTGTTTCATAGTGTCGGGGAGGGTGCTTCCGGCCGCTGGACCGGCCGTTCGGGGCGATGGGCTAGCATTGCGGCGCTATGCACGAGATCTCCCCCGGGGCCGCCCCGCTCGCCACACCGCTGGCCTTCGGCCACGGGCCCTCCTGGGCGAACCGGTTCGCCGTCGCGCCGCTCACCAACCTGCAGAGCCATCCCGACGGCACGCTTTCCGACGACGAGCACGCCTGGCTCGTGCGGCGGGCGCAGGGCGGCTTCGGCATGGTCATGACGTGCGCCTCGCACGTGTCACGAGAGGGCCAGGCCTTCCCCGGGCAGCTCGCCGCGTGGGACGACCGCTTCCTGCCCGGCCTGTCCCGGCTCGCCGCGGGAATCCGCGATGCGGGCGGCGTGGCCACGCTCCAGCTCCACCACGGCGGGCGGCGGGCCGACGCCGCGCTGTCCGGCGTGCCCGTGCTCGCCCCCTGGGACGACCCCGCGAAGGGCGCCCGCGCGCTCACCACGGCCGAGGTCGAACGCGTCGTGGCGGACTTCACCGGTGCCGCCGTCCGCGCCGAACGCGCCGGATTCCACGGTGTCGAGGTGCACGGCGCCCACGGCTACCTGCTCTGCCAGTTCCTCAGCCCCCGCAACGCCCGCGCCGACCACTACGGCGGCTCGTACGAGAACCGGACGCGGGTGCTGTGGGAGATCCTGCGCGGCATCCGGTCGGTGACCGGCCCCGATTTCCAGGTCGGGCTCCGTCTCACCCCCGAGCGCAACGGGATCCCGCTCGCCGAGGCGCGCGACCTGGCGGGCGAGGTCATGGCCTCCGGTATCCTCGACTACCTCGACATGTCGCTCTGGGACGTGTTCAAGGAGCCCCACGAGGAGGACCAGCGCGACCGGCTCCTCATCGACCACTTCACCGGGCTGCCCCGCGGCGGGACCCGGCTGGGCGTGGCGGGCGGGATCGGATCCGCCCCCGACGCGTCCTGGTGCCTGGAGCACGGGGCCGACTTCGTCCTGGTCGGCGCGGGAGCCATCCTCCATCACGACTTCCCGTCGCTGGCGCTGGCCGATCCGGACTTCCGGCTGGTCCATCCCCGGCCCCGCGAGCACTTCGTCGCGGAGTCCGTCGGCCCGGCCTTCCTGGACTACCTCGCCACCAACTGGACCGACTTCGTCTCCTGAGGGCGTCCCGCGGGTCAGGGCGTCGTCATCACCGCGGTGCGGTCGTTCGCCGTCGTGCCCGCGGCCCACAGGACGTCCGCTCCGGGCAGGGCCGTGATCGAGGTCAGGCGGAGCGCGGGCGCCGGGACCACGCTCCAGCCGGTGGACGTGCGGCGCAGCAGGACCGTCGTGCCCGCCTCGTTCTGGCCGGCCAGCCACAGCCGTCCCGCGCCGTCGGACACCACCCGCTGCGGATAGGGGAGCTCGGCGGGCTGCGGCGCGCTCTGCCACGTCGACCCGTTCCAGCGGCGCAGCTTGGACCCCGACGCGGTCGAGAAGGCCCCGACGGCCCACACATCGGCGGGGGCGGCCGCCGCGGCCGAGACGAGGCCGCCGTCCGCGCCGTCGGCCTGGTCCGGGACGGCCGTCTCCGACCAGGACGTCCCGTTCCAGCGCAGCGCGGCGTAGCGGGTGCCCTGGCCGGGCGCGGGCCGCACGCGCTCCCCGGTGGCGAAGGCCTCGTTCGCCCCGGTGCCGGTCACGGACGTGAGCCCGAAGAATCCGGCGGGCACGGGGGTGCGCTGCCAGGCGGCTCCGTCCCATCGGGCCAGGAACACCTGCGACGAGGAGTCGACGCCCGACAGCCAGATCCCGGCGGGACCGGCCGTGAGGTCGGTCGCGGTGCTCAGCCCCGCGGGCGCCGCCACCCGGGTGAAGGCGCCCGAGGCGAACCGCGCCAGATAGATCCCCTGCGCGCCGTTGCCCCGGCCGAGGACCCAGGTCCCCGAGGCCGAGGCGGCGACCCGCGTGACCCGGCCGTCGCCGGAGAAGCCCGGCAGGGGGTACTCGCGCCAGGCCGTTCCGTCCCATCGCCGCACGACGGGGTTCCCGTCCGTCCACACGATCGTGCTGAGCGGCGGCGAGAAGATCGGGATGCTGCCCTGGTATCCGGCGATCCACACGTCCGACGGCCCGGACGCGCCGATCCCCTCGACACCGTTGCGCGGCCACAGGAACGGCAGCGCCACCTCCCGCCATCCCTCGGCCCCGTGCGCGGGAACGGCGAACGACATGCCCAGCACCGCGACGGCGGCCACGACCCGTGTACGCATCCGCCCACTGTCACCCGGTCCGGCCGCCAGGACTACTAGCGAACCGATGAATTCCGCCCCCCGATTTGCGCCGCCCGCCCGGGAAGTCCGCCCGTCCCGGGGACGGTGGGACGGATGGTGACGGGGAGGGTCCGGAGGCCGCGCAGGACCGGGCTCTGGATGCGCTCCGGAACGCCCGCGGGCCCGAGGTGGGGATGGCGGCGGGCGAGGGTCTCGAGGACGATCCGGGTCTCGAGCCGGGCCAGGGCGGTCCCGATGCAGTAGTGGATGCCCGAGCCGAAGGCGATGTGGTCTCCGGCGGGCCGGTCCAGCCGGAAGGCGTCGGGGTCGGCCCAGTGGCGGGGGTCGCGGTTGGCGGAGCCGGTCAGGGGCAGGACGCGGGCGCCCTCCGGGACGGTGACGTCGCCGATCCTGACCTCGGCTGTGGTGACGCGGAGCAGCCCCTGGGCGGGTCCGTCGTAGCGCAGCGTCTCCTCCACGACGGCGGGGGCGAGATCGGGGTCCGTGCCGAGGCGGCGCCACAGGTCGGGACGGTCGAACAGCGCGAGCATGGCGTTGGAGACCAGGTTGGTCGTGGTCTCGTTGCCGGCGACGAGCAGGAGGATGCAGAAGTTGACGAGCTCGGCGAGGGTGAGGGCGTCGCCGTCCTGGTCGCGGGTGACGAGGAGGCTGATGACGTCCCCACCCGGGCGGTGCCGCCGGCTGCGCACCGTGCGGGCGAAGAACCAGGAGACGGCGAGGGCGCTCCTGGCCATCCTGATCCGGCTTCCGCCGGTGAGCAGGCCGTTGACGAGCTCGTCCGACCAGCGCTTGAAGTCGTCGCGGCGGTCGGCGGGGATGCCCATGAGCTCCGCGATCACGATGGTGGGCAGCGGCGAGGCCACGTCGCGGACGAGATCGTCGTCGAGGTCGTCGACGAGCCGCTCGGTGATCTCCCTGATCCGCGGTTCCAGCGCCGCGATCCGCCGCGGGGTGAAGGCCTTGGCGACCTTGCGGCGCAGCTGGGTGTGGTGCGGCGGGTCGCTGGTCAGCAGCGTCCGGACGGGTGGAAGCCGGTCGAGCAGCCGCGCGAGCCGCCGCGGGATCCTGATCGCCGGGTTGAACGGATTGTCGTCCAGCCCCGCCTTCCCGAGATCGGACGAGAAGCCCGGGGCGTCCCGGAGCACGGCCAGCACGTCGTCGTACCTGCTGACCAGCCACAGATCGTTGGCGGCGCTGTAGTGCACGGGCTCGACATCGCGAAGCCAGGCGTACACGGGGTAGGGATCGGCGACGAAGTCGGGGTCGTTCAGATCGAGCGTGGTCATGTCCGTGCTCCGATCGCGGTCATCAGCGTGGAAACCCATTGCCGTACGTAGCGGTCGTCATCCATGCCGAACGGCCGGCCGCCGTGGACCTGGGTGACGATCCAGTAGTTCTCGATGGCGCCGAGCCAGATCGTGGTGACCGCCTCGAAGTCCGGTCCCGGCGCGGACGCCCTGCCCTCCAGCCATCCGGCCAGGAAGTCGTGCGACCGGGCGAACAGCCGTTCCCGGACGTCCTCCATGACGGCCGGGAACTGCTCGCACTCCTTGGACATCACCCGGATCAGGTCACGCCAGTTGTTCATCATCAGCAGCGAGCCGCGGGCCAGCAGGGTCAGTTCGGCCTCCAGGTTGCCCAGGGAGAGCATCGGGGCGAGCGAGAAGGCCGTCTCGGCGGTGGCGATGGCCCGCTCGACGGCGGCGGCCATCACCTGCTCCTTGGAGCCGAAATGCGTGTAGAGGGAGCCCGAGTGGGGTGACAGGCCGGCCGCCGCCTCGATGGCCGCGACGGACGTCCCGGCGTATCCCCGTTCGGCGAACAGCCGGAGCGCCTCGTCCAGGATCCGGGTGCGCGTGCCATCGGCCACCGGGTTCTCCCATCGATCACTTGGATGACCCGAACCTACGCTTGCCATCTAACAGACACAAGTGTTTCTTTGAAAATCAACCCCTGGATGGGCCCGTCGACGCCCATGGTCACCTCATACGGGCGCCGCGTGTCGTAGAAGGCGAACCCCCCGGCGCGAGGACGGCCTGCTGACCGCCCTGGTCGATCACCGTGGAGCCGCCGCCGCAGACCATGAACATCTTCAGCGGGTCGGGATCGGCCCGCGAGATCAGCTTCGGGGTGCGGCCGGCCGTCATGGGCATCACGTCCAGCACGGCCACCTGCACGGCGCCCGGTCCGCTCACCCGCAGCACGGTCCGGAAGTCGGACGCGAACTCCGACGCGCACTCCATGGGCACCCAGGTGGCGGCCGTGACCTCCCTGATCATGTCGAAGCGTTCTTCCGCCGGCAGCTGCTCGACGGTGAAGAGGATGCTCATGGCGACCACGTCCCGGGCGGGGACCCGGTTTCGCCGAGCCGGAGTCCGATGGGAAGGGTCGCGGGCCGCCGCGGACCCGGGTCGGCGGCGGCCCGGTGCTCCGATCAGGACGGCGCGAGGATGACGACCGGGATGTCGCGGTCCGTCCAGGAGGCGTACTTGGCGAAGTCGGCGTAGAGCTCGACGAGGCGGGGCCACAGGGCGTCGCGTTCGGGGCCCGTCGCCTCGCGCGCCACGACGGCGACGTCGCGGCGGCCCCGCAGGTGGACCCGGGTCGCGGGGTCCGCCAGCAGGTTGTGGTACCACTGCGGGTTCTTCGGCAGGCCGCCCTGCGAGGCGACGATGACCAGGTCGGTGCCGTCCTCGAGGAACAGCAGCGGGGTGGTGAAAAGCCGGCCGGACTTGCGTCCCCGGTGCTCCAGCAGGAGCGTCGGGACGGGTTTGCGGAATCCGGCGCCGACCCGCCACTTGCTGCCGACGCGTCCGTTGGTGAGGGTGAAGACCCTCACCTGGAGGCGGGCCATCACCTTGATCACGCGGTTGGTGACCGGGGAGTCCAGGCCCTGGGGCGCCTGCTCGGGGAGAGAGAATCGGCCCATCGTGCGGGTCCCTTCGGGTCAGGCCCGCGGGGCGGGCGCGGTCGTGCCGCCCAGCGGGATGGGGTCGAGGCCGAGCTTGTGGTGGTCCCAGGAACGGGCCCGCTTCACCTCGACGCGGACGGCGACGCGCTTGTGGAGCATGAACTCCACGAGCTCGCGGACCTCCTCGCTGTACGGGCCGTTGTAGCGCTCCCAGATGCTGACGCCGACCCGCCACAGAGCCTCCGGGTCGTCGACGATCTCGGCCTGCCCCTCGAAGGACACGCCGCGCAGCTCGTCGTAGGTCAGGCCGTCCTCGACCAGGACGGTCACCCGCGCGTCGCGCCGGATGTTGACGGCCTTCTGCGCCTTGGCCTTGGTCTCGAACCAGATGACGCCGTCGAGCACGGCGTACCACATCGCGACCGTGTGCGGATGGCCGTCGGGGCCGATCGTCACCAGGGTCGCGGTGCGCTGGGAGGCCAGGAACGCCTCGATCTCCGGCGGGGTCATCTCGATCTGCGAACGCTGCTTGATGCCCATGGACTGCTCCTTCTGCTGTCTCTAGCGGGGTGGCCCGGCGATGACGCTGGTCACGACGTCGACGAGCTGGTCGGTGATGTGGTCGATGCTCCAGTGCGACGGGTCGCCGCCCAGCACGGCCCGCGTGCGGCCGACGTCGCCGAGGACGTGGAGGGTGAGCGACATCGCCTGGATGAGCCGGAAGGCGATGGTGTCCATGGACGGGCGGGGCTCCAGCCGCTCCATCAGCGCCACGAACCGGGCGTTGCGCTCCAGGAAGGTGTCGGCGATCGGCGCCAGCGCGGGGTCGCCGGCCGCCAGGAGCTGCCCGATCACCGACACCCAGTGGCCACCGCCGTCGACCACCACGTCGAACAGCGGGCGCACGAAGGCCAGCGCCAGCGACCGCGGATCGGCCCGCTCCCCGTCCGGCAGGGCCTCCAGCAGCGCGTCCCGCCGCGAGGTCACCTGGCCGATCCGGCCGCGCACGACCGCCGCCAGCAGCGCCTCCTTGGACCCGAAGTGATAATGCACCGCGGCGACGTTGGTATCGGCCTCCTGCATCACCGCCCGCAGCGACACCGCGCCGATCCCCCGCTCGGCGAACAACCGCTCCGCGGCCAGCACCAGCCGCTGACCGGTCGCTTGCTCGGTTGCCATCCCCGCACCCTATCAACCGTTTCAATCAGTTGATAGACCGCACCGGGTGGCCGCGACCCTGGCCGACGCGACCTTGAGCGGTGCCGACCTGCACAGCGCCGATCTGGCCCGCGCGTCCCTCACCCACGCGGACCTGAGCCGGGCGAACCTGCGCGTGCCCCCGGTCCCCTCCGCCGGGATCAGATCCGGTAGAGCTTGGCGGCGTTGCCGCCCATGACCTTGCGCTGGGTCTCGGGGCGGAGGGTGGAGATCTTCTCGCTCACCATCCCGATCGGGTCGGGGTGCAGGCAGGTGGGGTGGGGGAAGTCGGTCTCGAACATGACGTTGTCCTCGCCGACCGAGTCGATGAGGTGCTGGAGGTCGCCGCGGCCGGTCTCGAACCAGAACGTGGCGACCCAGTTGTCGCGGAAGTACTCCGAGGGGCGCTTCTGCAGCTTGTCGAACCAGTGGGGGGCGTTCTCCTCCAGCTCGTAGTCCATCGCCTCGAGCATGAAGGGCACCCAGCCGATGCCGCTCTCGACCGAGACCATCTTGAGGTTGGGGTGCCGGTCGAACATTCCGCAGTAGGCGCTGTTGAGGAGGACCCGGGAGTTGTTCTGGAACAGCGACGCACCGCCGATGGCGGGCTTCACGGAGTCGTCCTGGCTGGGCCAGTACGTGCTGCCGAAGTAGGACAGGGCCGTCTGGCTGGCGCCGATGTGGAAGTGGACGGGCAGGTCGAGACCGGCGCACGCCTCCCAGAACGGGTCCCAGGCGGGGTCGCCCAGGTCCGGGGAGCCGGAGTCCTGCGGGTCGGCGGTCATGTTGACGCCGCGGAAGCCCAGCTCGGCGCAGCGCGCCGCCTCCTTCACACAGGCGTCGACGTCCCAGGCGGGCATGATCGGCATGGGCAGCAGCCGGTTCCCCGACTCCTCCTGGACCTCGGACATGGCGTCGTTGTACAGCTCCAGGCAGAGCCGGACCGCCGACTTGTCCTTGACGGCGTTGTAGAGGTTCTGGCCGCCGATGCCGATGGAGTTGGGGTAGAGGACCTGGGCGTCGATGCCGAGCTCGTCCATCAGCCGGACCCGCTCCCGGGTGTCCCACGCCGCCGGATGGACGTCGGCGATCCCCCAGGACCCGCCCTGGGAGCTCCGGAAGGGATGCTTCTTGCCCTGGTGGTCGATGGTGCCGCCGGAGCCCGCCTTCCCGAAGGTCTTGCCCTCGATCACCCACATGTCCTGGCCGTCAACGCGCTCCACCCGGGGGACCTTGTCCTCGTACCCCTTCGGCGCCCGCTCCGTGAACAGGTCGTGCCGCTCGGTCAGGTGCGCGTCCGCGTCGATGACCCGGATACCTTCAGCCAGCCTCGCCATTGTGGTTCCTCCCAGGACGGCACGATTCACGAACTCCGGCCCACCGTAACGCTTCGAGAACTAGTAAGTAAATACTCACTCATGGCAGCTCTGCCGAGGCGCCTCACGCCTCTTCGCGCTCCGCACCGGCAGCGACGGCCCGCCACGCTCCTCAGGTGTCCGTACACGCAGGCCGGACGGCGATGAGCATCGCCCCGACGCTCCTCCCACGCCCGCGAAGCCCCCATGGCGGCCTCGAAGGAGACTCGGCTAGCCTGACCATAAATAGGTGAGCACTCACTATGAGGGACCTGGAGGCGGTCGTGACCGGCACGAGCGGCGTGTACTTCGACCCGTACGACGTGGACATCGACCGTGACCCCTATCCGGTGTACCGGCGGCTGAGGGAGGAGGCGCCGCTCTACTACAACGACGAGCACGGCTTCTACGCGGTCAGCCGCTTCGCCGACGTCGAGGCGGGGCTGGGCGAGCCGGAGACCTTCATCTCGGGCCGCGGCGCGATCATCGAGCTGATCAAGGCACGGATCGACTTCCCGCCCGGAGTGCTGATCTTCGAGGACCCGCCGATCCACACCGCCCACCGCAGGCTCCTGTCGGGCGTCTTCACCCCCCGCAAGGTCCTGGCCATCGAGCCCAGGATCCGCGAGTTCTGCGCCCGCGCGTTGGACCCCCTGGTCGGCTCCGGGCGCTTCGACTTCGTCACCGACCTGGGCAAGCAGATGCCGATGCGCACCATCGGCATGCTGCTGGGCATCCCCGAAGCCGACCAGCGGGCCATCAGCGACCGCGGCGACGGCCGCCTGCGCACCGAGGCCGGGCAGCCGATGGAGTACACCGACATCCTCAGCGGCGAACCCTTCTCCGACTACATCGACTGGCGCGCCGACCACCCCTCCGACGACCTCATGACCGAACTCCTCAACGCCGAGTTCGAGGACGAGACCGGCACACGGCGCAAGCTCACCCGCGAAGAGATCATCACCTACGTCACCGTCGTGGCCGGCGCCGGAGACGAGACCACCGGCCGCCTGATCGGCTGGTCCGGGAAGGTCCTGGCCGACCACCCCGACCAGCGCCGCCTTCTCGTCGACGACCCCTCCCTCATCCCCGGCGCCATCGAGGAGATCCTTCGTTTCGAACCGCCCGCCCAGCACGTCGCCCGGTACGTGGCCCGCGACACCGAGGTCCACGGCCGGACGATCCCCGAGGGCTCCATCATGCTCTTCCTCCTCGGCTCGGCCAACCGCGACCACCGCCACTACCCCGACGGCGACGCCTTCGACATCCACCGCAAGATCACCCAGCCGCTCACCTTCGGCCGCGGCACCCACTTCTGCCTCGGCGCCGCCCTCGCCCGCCTCGAAGGCCGCATCGCCCTCGAAGAGGTGCTCAAACGCTTCCCCGAATGGACGGTCGAGACCGACAAGGCCACCCTCGCCCCCACCTCCACCGTCCGCGGCTGGGACACCCTCCCCACCCTCACCTCGTGACGAGACCGGCCGGCGGGGCTCGTCGGAGCCGGCGCGGCCGGGCGATGGCCGGAGCGCCCGCGGGCGGCACCCGTCCCGTCCGCACGAAGCGGTGGCGGCCCGGTCCGCTGGGCCGGTGACGATCCTCATCGGTGGTTCGAGAGCCCGTTCAGGCGTGGTCGGGGGCTTGCGGCCCCGGTTCCGTCTCACGAGGCCGGCGGTACTCGGTGGGGGTGCGGCCGGTGAAGCTGCGGAAGGCCCTGCTGAAGGCGCTGGGGCTGGTGAAGCCGACGGCCGTCCCGACCTCGAGGACGTTGGCGCCGGGCTCGGCGAGCAGGGCCATGGCCCGGATGAGCCTGGCCCGGACGACGAACTCGCGCCAGGTCGTGCCCGTGGCGTCGTGGAAGCGGCGGCGCAGCGTCCGTTCCGAGATGTGGAGGGCGTCGCTGACCTCGCCGGCCGTCACGGACGCAAGGTGCCGCTCGGTGTGGGCGATGACGGCCGCGACCAGGGGGTCGGTGCTCGTGGGCAGCCAGAGGGGCTGTTCGCGGCCGAGACCGTCCTCGATGATCAGGGCGAGGGCCGAGAAGTAGGTGTCGGCCCTCGCGTCGGCCGCGGTGCGCCTGATCGGCCAGCGCAGCGCGTAGACGATCATCTCGCGGAGCAGCGGGGCCGCCGCGACGACCGTCGCCCGGCCGAAGACGCCGCCGGGGAGCATCGAGGGGTCGAAGAAGACCGAGGCCGTTTTGACCCCGCGCAGGATCGTGTTGTGCTCCGTCCCCGCCGGGACCCAGATGGCCTGCCGGGGCGGGACGAGGTAGCGTCCCGCGGCCGTCTCGACCTCGGCGACCCCTTCGAGGGCGTACTCGAGCTGATGCAGGTCGTGGTGGTGCCAGCCGGTGACGAGGTCCTCGGCGTCGTAGGCGAGGGTGCCGGCCAGAACCGAGGGGGCCGTCCGGACCGTGACCGCTCCGATGCTGGCCACTGAAGGCAAGGAACTGTCCGCCATCGCGTCGACTCCCTCGGTTCCCGGTTCGTAGCGTGGTGTCGTCCGACTACGAGATCACCGTTCTCCATCATAGAGATCGCGGGTCTCTTCGCGTCCGAGGAGCAGCCATGAGGACCGACGACCTGATCCTGGTGAGCATCGACGACCATGTCGTGGAGCCTCCCGACATGTTCGACCGGCACGTCCCGAAGAAGTGGGCGGACCTCGCGCCCCGGCTGGTACGCGACGACCAGGGCGTCGACCGGTGGATGTACCGGGGCGTACAGGCCGGGGTCGCCGGGCTCAACGCCGTCGTCTCCTGGCCGCCCGAGGAGTGGGGCATCGATCCGGCGGGCTACGCCGAGATGCGTCCCGCGGTCTACGACGTGAACGAGCGGGTCGCCGACATGAACCGCAACGGGATCCTCGCCTCGATGTGCTTCCCTACGTTCGCGGGGTTCAGCGCGGGCCATCTGAGCCGGGTCAGGGACGAGGTCACGGTCGTGATGATCCAGGCCTACAACGACTGGCACATCGACGAATGGGCCGCCGCGCATCCCGGCCGCTTCATCCCGATCGCGCTCCTGCCGCTGTGGGATCCCGCGCTGGCCGTCGCGGAGATCCGCCGCGTCGCGGCCAAGGGATGCCGGTCGGTCACGATGCCCGAACAGCCGCACCTCGACGGGCTGCCGAGCTACCACGACCTCGATCACTGGGGCCCTGTCTTCGAAGCGCTCAGCGCGTCCGGGACGGTCATGTGCCTGCACATCGGCCAGGGCTTCGGGGCGATCACCCAGGCCCCGGACGCCCCCATCGACAACAAGATGATCCTCGCCTGCCAGGTGTCGGCACTCGGTGCGCAGGACCTGCTCTGGGGCCCGGCCCTGCGCACCTACCCCGACTTGCGGGTCGCCTGGTCGGAGGGCGGAATCGGCTGGATCCCCTTCTACCTCGACCGCTGCGACCGGCACTACACCAACCAGCGCTGGCTGCGGCGCGACTTCGGCGACCGGCTGCCCAGCGACGTCTTCCGCGAGCACTCCCTGGCCTGCTACGTCACCGATCCGACGTCGCTCAAGCTCCGCCACGACATCGGGATCGACATCATCGCCTGGGAGTGCGACTACCCCCACTCCGACTCCTTCTGGCCGGACGCACCGGAACGCGTCCTGGGGGAACTGGAGTCGGCGGGCGCGACCGACGCGGAGATCAACAAGATCACCTGGGAGAACGCGGTGCGCTTCTTCGACTGGGACCCTTTCACCCACATCCCCAGAGAGCGGGCGAACGTCGGGGCTCTGCGTTCACTCGCGGCCGACGTCGACGTCTCCGAGCGATCGCGCAAGGAGTGGGCCGCTCTCTACGCGGCCCGCTCGGCCTGAACGGGGACGAGAGCACTTTTGATCTTCAGTTCCCGGGCCATGTAGCGGCTCACGCCCCGCGCCTGGGCGTCGTCGCCGCCGAGGACCCGATGCCGGTAATCCCAGCCGTGGCCGGCGAGACTCTGAACGGTGGCCGACGGCGTGACGCTCGGAATACGGGCCTTGTCCAGAGAGGGCACCATCGCCTTCGACTCGCCGGGACCCGCGTTCAGGCCCAGCAGCAGGCCCGTTCCCAGCACCCCGGCGGTCACCACCGCCAGAAGGGCGCGCCGTCCCCGCCGGAGCGGACGGTGACCGCTCCCCGTCCCCGAACCCGTCCCCGTGTCCGGGCTGGTCTCCGGGCTCGCCTCCGGTAGCGGCGGGGCGGCCGGCACCGGCATGAGCTGGACGGGCGGTGGGATCGCGAGGCCCAGCAGCTCCATGACGGCCGTCCGCATCGCCGCGGCGCTGGGAAGCGATCCTCGGGGCGTTCGGACAGGGCCCGGAGCAGCAGGCCGTCCCAGCGGGGCGAGAGGTCCGCACGCCGCGCCGACGGCGGCACGGGCATCTTCTCTTCCGCCTCGGTGCCGCCCTCAGCGTCCGCCGATGAAGAGCGCGGCGGGCACGAACAGCTCGTGCCCGCTCACGAAGCGGACACGCACTCCGGCGTCCGTCCACTCGGCCGCCCGGACCCGGAGACTCCCCCCGGCTCCGATGTCGACCCGGTGCCCGTAGGACAGTCCCGGATCCCCGCTGATCACCAGGTGATAGGACTCACTGAAAAGCGTCCGCTCGCGAAAAAGACCCACATGATGCCCGGCCCCGTCCGCATAGCGGACAGTCGCCGGCTGATCCTCCCGCTGCACGAGCGTCCGTCGCGGCCACATCACGACGACAACGGCCACCACGACCCCGATGACGACGCCGAGGCCGACCAGCCCGAGCCGTCCACCCCAAGCCCCTCGCCCTGCGACCATGGAGAAAGTCTAGAGGCGCCCCGGATTCTCCGGAGGGCGACGGCGAGTGACGGTGGCACGGTCGGACACGTCCGACGGTTGTCGGGCGCGGCGAGACGCGGGTGCACGGGCGGCCGCCGGAGATCGCTTGGTGGTTCTGACGAACGATCGGACGCGGGCTAGAGGCCCAGGCGTTTGGCGATGATCTCGTTCATGATCTCGGTGGTGCCGCCGCCTATGGACAGGAGGCGGACGTCGCGGTAGTGGCGTTCGACTTCGGAGTCGCGGAGGTAGCCCATTCCGCCGTGGAGCTGGACGGCCTCGTTGACGACCGATTCGGCGGCGGCGACGGCGGTGTTCTTGGCGTAGGCGGTCTCGGTGAGGACGTCCTCACCGGCCAGGTGGCGGTCGGCGGTGCGGCGGGTGTAGGTGCGGGCGACGTCGACCTGGCGGGCCATTTCGGCGATCTTGTGGCGGACGACCTGGCGGGAGGACAGGGGGCGGCCGAAGGTCTCGCGCTCCCGGATCCAGGCGAGGGTGAGGTCGAGGGAGCGCTGGGCGTGCGCGTAGGCCTGGACGGCCAGCGACAGCCGCTCGGTCACGAAGTGCTGGACGATCTGGAGGAAGCCGGAGTCCTCCGCGCCGACCAGGTTCGCCGCGGGCACCCGGACGTCGGAGAAGGCCAGTTCGGCGGTGTCGGAGCAGAGCCATCCCATCTTGCTCAGCGCCCGTGAGACCTCGAACCCCGGCGTCCCCTTGTCGATCACCAGCATCGACAGGCCGCCGTAGCCGGGGCCGCCGGTCCGGACGGCCGCCGTCACGAAGTCGGCCCGGACGCCCGAGGTGATGTACAGCTTCGACCCGTTCACGACATAGGAGTCGCCGTCGCGGACCGCCGAGGTCCTGACCGCCGCCACGTCGGAGCCCGTGTCGGGCTCGGTGATGCCCAGGCAGCCGATCATCTCGCCGGCGAGGACGGGCCGGGCGTACCTGTCGATCAGGTCCTTGTCACCGCTCGCGATGATGTGCGGCAGGGCGATCCCGTGGGTGAACAGGGACGCGATCAGGCCGCCCGATCCACCCGAGCAGATCATCTCCTCGGCCACGATGAAGGCGTCCACGGCGTCCCCGCCCTGGCCGCCGGCCTCCTCGGGGAACCCCGCGCCCAGCAGTCCCGCCTCGGCGGCCTTGCGGTGCAGGGAGCGGGGCAGTTCCCCCGCCTCCTCCCACTCGCCGAGGGAGGGCAGGATCTCGCGGCGGGTGAAGTCGCGCACGAGCTGCCGCAGGGCCGCACGTTCGGGGGTCTGCCAGGGGTCCATCGCGCGCCTTTCCAGAGGGAACCGAACCGGATTCGGAACCTATCACCGTACAGACGGGACGTCGCTCCCTGCCGGGCGGGACGGCCGGGACCCTACCTTCGGACCATGCAGACCCTCACCTGGATCATCATGGGCTCCACCGGCAGCGCGCCCGGCGTGCTCTCCCTGTCCGGCGGCCGTGTGGCCTTCGAGGCGTTCGGCAGGGGCGCGCTCACCATGAGCCAGCTGCGCACCCTGGAGCAGCGCACCGGACGTCCGGGCCTCGCCGACCACCTCACCGACGGCCATCGGGTGCCGATCTTCGAAGCGCCGCTCGAGGCCGTCACGAACGTCACGTTCCCCTGGTACTACTTCGGCGGCGGGATGAAGCTCACCATCGGCGGCCACCCGTTCCGCTTCTCCTTCCTCCAGCCGCAGAACACCCGCTTCCCCGGGGACCTCTCGACCCTGGGCGAGCTCACCTCGGGCCGGGCCGGCGGCCGCGCCTGGAAGAGCGTCTTCGCGTGAAAGAGACCAGGGCACCCGCTCACGGGTGCCCTGGTCCTTCGTCGTGCCCACGGGGGCGAGCCGGCGCTGCGACGCCCCCGTGGGGGGTCTCAGCGGCGGACCTTGGCACGGGCCCTGCCCACCTGTGCCCTGGCCTGCTTCCTGGCGGTCTTCGCACCGCTCGCGGCCTGCTTGCGGGCCACGTCCGCGCCCTGCTTCGTGCGGTCGCCGAACGCCTCGCCCGCGAGCCTCAGCACGGCACCGGCTTCGCGGCCGATCACCTTGAAGTGCTTGCGCGCGGCCATCTTGCGACGGCGGGCGGCCAGCCCGGAGCGGTACTTCCTCAGCGCCCAGACACCGGCGGCACCGACGGCCAGCGCACCGGCCCCGGCACCGGCCCGGCGGCGTGCGGGCGCGGCCTCCGGAGCGGTGATCTTGTCCTTGAACTCGGCGGCTCCGGCCTTGACCTGAGCCGCGGTGTCGTGAGTCGTCTCCTGAGTCTTCGTCTCGTTCATCAGCTCGCCCCTCCACATAGTCGGCTGTCCCAGGGATTCCCGTGAGGAGAGCTCTAAACAAAGGGGTTGAAATCCGGCACCCGGGTAGGGCGGTGGGCTCCCGAAGGAAGGAGACGGTCGTGAACGCCACGTCCAAGAACGACGTCGTCCAGCTCCTGCTGGACCAGCACGCCGAGATCAGGAAGCTGTTCACTCAGGTGGAGAACGCCTCCGGAGAGACCCGCAGGGAGAAGTTCGACGAGCTTCGGGCGCTGCTCGCGGTCCACGAGACCGCCGAGGAGGAGGTCGTGCACCCCTTCTCGCGCGGTGTCCTCGGCAAGACCAGCGCCGAGGTCGACGCGATCATCGGTGAGGAGGAGCAGGCCAAGCACGTGCTGAAGCGGCTGGAGAAGGTCGGCACCGGATCACCGGAGTTCCTGCCCCTGTTCCGCGAGCTGCACGACGCGGTCGAGAAGCACGCCCGGCACGAGGAGCGCGAGGAGTTCCCCAGGCTCCGCGAGCGGGCCGAGCCCGACGAGCTCGCCGGCCTCGCCACGATGGTGCGGGCCGCCGAGGCCGTCGCGCCGACGCACCCGCACCCCGGAACGGACTCGGCGACGAAGAACCTGATCGCCGGTCCGATGGCGGCGGTCGCCGACCGGGCCCGTGACGCTATCCGCAAGGCCAGGCACTGACCGTCAGACCCGGCAGGCCAGAGCGCCGGAGCCGATGATCCACCAACGGCGCCGGGGAGGTCCCGAATCGGGTCTCCCCGGCTTTCCATTCCGCTGACGCCCACCGATCGCGAGGGTTACTCTCGGAAAATCGCGACCGGGAGGCAGGTGTGGACGACAAGCGGCTCGACGAGACCTTCCTCGACCCCGATGAGGAGCTCGTCGCGGAGATCGCGCGCCAGTTCGCCCCACCCGACGTGCTCAGCAGGCCGGGACTGTCGATCGCGCTGGGCACCCGGCAGCGCTCCGCCCTCGGCGTCGACTTCTGCGACGCCTTCGCCCTCGACGAGGACCGGACGGCCTTCGCCGTCGGCGACGTCAACGGCGCGACCGTCGCCGGGTCGGTCCACCTCCTGCGGATGCGGATGGCGCTGCGGGCGCTGGCCGCCTCGGTCGAGCTTCCGCCGCACCTGCTGCTCGCCCGGCTCGACATGCTCGCCCACGACCTCGACCCCACCGGCGAGCTGCTGGTGACCTGCGTGTACGCCGTCCATGATCCCCGCACCGGGGAACTGCGGCTGGCCAGCGCGGGCCAGGTCACGCCGATCCTGGTGCAGGCCGACGGCCGCGCCGAACTGCTCGACCCGCGGCCCTCTCCCCCGCTGGGCACCGGCGTCGGCCTCTACGAGACGCTCTTCCATCCGGTGCCGGTCGGATCGCTGCTCATGCTCGGCACCAAGGGCCTGACCCTGACGCCCGAGGAGCACGCCTCTCCCGGCGAACCCGACTCCCTGCCCTCCTCCCCCGAGAAGATCAGGGACGCGCTGCTCGGGACCGTCAGCCGGACCGTGGCGCTGGCCGTCGCGCGGTTCACCCCGGCCCAGCCGGTCGTCGAACCGGTCGTCGTGCCGCCCGACCTCGCCGCGGAGCCGCCGGTCAGCACCTGGTCCGGGCTCGGCCTCGCCGGACGCGAGACCGAACTCGACACGTTGAAGCAGTTCATGTCCGAGCACCGGATCGTCACCGTCACGGGTCCGCCGGGCGCCGGGAAGTCGGCGCTGGTCAAGGAGGTGACCCCGCAGCTCACCGAGGACTTCCCCGACGGCGTCCGGCACGTCGACCTGTCCGGGCTCCGCGATCCCCTGATGCTCACCGACATGATCACCGGCACGGTGTCGCTGCTGGAACTCGCCGACCGGGAGATGCTCCTCGTCCTCGACGGCTGCGACCACGTGATGGCCGACTGCGCGACGCTCATCCAGTCGCTGCTGCGGGCCGCCCCCGGGCTGAAGGTGCTGACGACGGCGCGCCAGCCGCTCGGCCTGATCATCGAGAAGACGCTGCCGCTCGGCCCGCTCGACCCGGCCGACGCCCTCGCCCTGCTGGTCGCGCGCGTCGAGGAGGCGGGCTACCCCATCTCCGAGCCGGAGACGATCCGCGGGGTGAGCTCCTCCCTCGACGGCCTTCCGCTCACGATCGAACGGGCCGCCCAGAAGCTGGCGGGGGTCCCGATCGACGAGCTCGCCCTCCTGACCGAGGGCATGAGCTGGAGCCACGAGCTGTGCAGCCCCAAGGAGCGGCTGCTGTGGGCCCGCCTGTCGGTCTTCGACGGCCCCTTCGACCTGACGGCCGTCGAGTTCGTCTGCTGCGACGAGGTCCTCCCCCGCGAGGACCTCCCCCCGCTGCTGGCGAGCCTGACCGACCGTTCGATCCTGCTTCTGGAGACCGACCCGATCGCCCCCGGCTACAGCCTCGTCGAGGGCGTCAGGACCTTCGGCAGGTCCCGTCTCGAACCGATGCCCGACCATGCCACGATCCTCCACCTCCACCGGGAGTGGCTCCGCATCCAGCAAGATCGCGCGATCTAGAACCTCGAAGATCGGCGGGGGCGGAATTAGGGTGGGGGGCATGGCCTTCATCGATCCGCTGATCAGCGACTACCTTCTGGCCCACTCGACCGCGGCCGACGACGTGCTGCGTGATCTCGCCGAGGAGACGCACGCCCATCTGCCCGGCGAGTCCGGGATGCAGATCTCGCACGACGAGGGCGAGTTCCTCACGATGCTCGTCCAGCTCGTCGAGCCGAAGCTGGCCGTCGAGGTCGGGGTGTTCACCGGCTACTCCTCGATCTGCATCGCCCGCGGGCTGCCCGCCGGGGGCCGGCTGCTGGCCCTGGACGTCAGCGACGAGTGGACCTCGGTCGCGCGCCGCTACTGGAAGCGCGCGGGCGTCGAGGACCGGATCGAGCTGCGGCTCGGCCCGGCCGCCGACAGCCTGCGGGCCATGCCCGAGGACGAGCCGGTCGACTTCGCCTTCATCGACGCCGACAAGACCGGCTACCCCGTCTACTACGAGGAGCTGCTGAAGCGGCTGCGGCCCGGCGGCATCCTGGCGCTCGACAACGTCCTGCGCGACGGGCGGGTCGTCGACCCCGACGCCCGCGACGCGGCCGACCTCGCCATCAAGGACCTCAACGACGCCATCACCGCCGACACCCGGGTGACGTCGGTGATGCTGCCGCTGCGTGACGGCGTCACGATCGTCAGGAAGAGGTGAGCACCCGGTAGCGGTAGCCGCCCACGATCTCGAAGCCCTCGCCGAGGTAGAGGTCGCGGGCGGCGGCGTTCTCCTCCGTGACGCACAGATAGGCGTGCGAGGAGCCGAGCCTGCGCCCGTCGGCGAGCAGGGTCCGCAGCACCCGCCGGGCCAGGCCGCGGCGGCGCGCCTCGGGGCGGACGGCCATGCAGTAGACGCCGAGCATCCCGTCCTGCGGGACCGAGCGGCCGACCGCGACACCGCCGGTGCCGCAGTACCGCGCCGCGACCCCGGTGAGGATCCGCTCCGCGGCCGGGAGCTGGTCGGCGTAGCGGCCGTCGACCGACCACCACACGTCCATCCATCCGGGTGAGGGCCGTTCGGTGATCGGCAGCCCCTCCCCCGGCGCCTCGACCGGCCCGGACGCCAGATCCCGGGTCATCAGCAAGGTCGGGTCGGCCAGGGCGTAGCCGCGCTCCTCGAGCAGCGCGTCCAGGCCCGGGTCGCTCAGCTGGAAGACCACGGGCATCCCGCGCTCGCGGTACAGACGCTCGATCTCGGCGAGCTCGCCGGGCCCGGTCTCCGCCGGCCCGGTCCGCACCGCCGAGTTGGCCCGCTTGGTGACGCCCCCGGCGAAGCGGACCTTCCAGTCTCCGACGTGCACCGACTCGAAGCTCGGCCAGGCCTCGTCGACCAGGGCGTCGAAGTTCATCCCGGGAGCCTACCGCTCCTCGTGATCATGTCCGGAGTGCCCGGTGCGCGCCCCGGCCAGCCACGGGCCGAGCAGCGCGTCGGTGTCGACGCCGGCCTCGCGCAGCGTCGTGAGCGCGTCGGGCAAGGCGGGCCGCGGCAGCGGCGGCTCCGGGACGGCCGTAACGACCGGCGTCCGCGGCCCGAACCGGCCCATCAGCCAGAACACCACGGCGGCGACGGCGAGCACGGCCAGGAAGACGACCGGAAGCATCATCAGGTCGGACGGCTGGGAGGTGCCCTCGCTCATCCGGTCCTCAGCTGGCTCGGCACCATCGCGCTCAGCGGGCCCTGCTCGGCCTCGCGGTCGAGCACGTCGACGAGGACGTCACGCATGCCCGAGAGCCCGGAGACCAGCCGGTTGTGGGTGCGGGCCAGGTCGCCGAGGCGCTGCCGCACCTCGCGGTCGAGGCTCTCCGACACCCGCTGCTCCAGGTCGACCGCGCGCTGCCGCGCCTCGGCGAGGATCGTGTCGGCGTCGGCCCTGGCCTGCCGCTTCAGCTCCTCGGCCTCGACCGCGATCCGGTCGGCGATCTCCCGGGCCGCCAGGACGGTCCGCTCGGCCTGCTCGGCCGCCTCGGCACCGCGCTGTCCCGCGCTCTCGGCGGCCATCCGCAGCATCCGGGCGACGGCGCCCTCCCCGTTCGGCGAGGAGGTGAGGACGCGGACCTCTCCTGATCCGCCCGACTGCTCGTGCAGTTCCCTGCGGACCTCCTTCAGGAACGCGTCGACCTCGCGGCGCGAGTACCCGAACATCCGGATCCCGAACTCTGCCTGATCTTCCATGCCGCGCACGCTAATGATCAATCGGTGACGTGCCCCGCTGACACCCGCGTTCTTTGCCGATCCCGGAAGGTACCGGGTGGCGGCCCGGCAAAGGCCATAGGATTTCTGGAACCTCCCGTCCCCGCCACCCGTCACTGGAAATATGCCGACCACCAGGCTCTACCAGGCCGTACTCCGAGATCCCGGCCCCACCCTGGCCAAGCGGCTGCGGCGTTCCGTCAGCACCTGGCTGACGGGGCTCGGTTTCCCCGAGATCCCGATCAGCCCCCACGTGGAGTCCGCCGCGGAGGGGCCGGGCGGCGTGCCGTTGCGCGCCTCGCTGAACGCGCGCAACGGCTGCGGCCGTTTCGTGCTCGAGGACGGCTCGCTCCGGACCAGGGTCACCTACGCCCAGTCCGTCGAGCACCAGACCGGCTGGGTCGTGATCACCGTCGAGCAGTACGCGGGCGAGCCGATCGAGGCCTACGCGCCGGGCTTCGTGCCGGGTTACCTCGCCACCGAGCGGGTCACCGACGGGGGCGTCCAGGTGACGGGCGCCGCGGAGGAACACGACGAGGACGGCGTCGTCTACCTGGTGGGCGAGCTCGCCGAGCACCGCCGCCGGGTGCCGATCGTGGTCGTCGCGGCCGACTCCAAGAACGGCCCCGCCGCCCGGTCCAACGCCGAGCACCTCGCCGCGCGGGTCGCGGGGGTCGCCCAGGTCGTGTGGCTGTCGGACCTGCGGGCCCAGGACCGCTTCAACGAGAGCGTCGGCGGGGACTGCGCGGTCTACGGCGGCGGGATCCGCACCTACCTGACCGGGCTGAAGCCGGGCGCGGAGACCTATCCGGACCGGCACCGGGTGATGGGCGGCCGGATGCTGCGCGACGACGGGGTGCGGGCGCTCGACCGGGCGGCCGGCTACGTGATCGGAGAGACGGCTCCGCTGAAACTCCCCGACGAGCTCCGCGAGGCCCACCGGCTGGTCGGCCGGATCGTGCAGGGCGAGGAGCGCCCCGAGGCGCTGGCCGCGGCGGCACGGCCCCGGCCGGTCCGGTCGGCCCATGTCGACCAGGATCTGTATCTGAAGATGATGGCGATGGCCGAGCGGCGGACCCAGGTTCCGGAACCCCGGCAGGCCGATCCGCTACCGCCCGAGCCGGAGATGCCGGTCATGCGGATCACGATGCCGGAGCCGCCGCCCGTCCCGGTGCTTCCGGCGATCGACCTCGACGAGCTGGCCAAGTCCGTCGCGGACCGGGTCGCCGACCGGCTGGCGGGGCTCGCCGAGACGGTCGCGGGAACGGTCGTGGCCGGGGTCCACGGCGAGCTGGAGAGCACGCTCGACCTCATCAGCGGGGATCCGCAGGAGCTGTCCCGGCAGATGAGCACGATGACGAGCCACATCGCCTCGCTGAGCCGGGCGCTGGAGGAGGCGCGCGAGGACCGCAGGCGCGCGGTCTACCGGCGCGAGGAGGCCGAGTCGGAGACCGAGCGGCTCGAGGACGAGGTGGAGCGGCTGCGGGCGGCGCACGTGGCGCTGGAACGCGACCTCGCGGAGGCCACCACGCGGGAGCGGCGGCTCGCCGAGCAGGTCAGGCAGCTCGCGACGGAAGCGGCACGGTCCGCGGCGCCGGCGGAGGTCGTGGCCGAGGAGCCGTTCGCGCCCAGGAACCTCGTCGACGCGCTGCACCACGCGGCCGAGAGCCTGGAGCACGTCAGGATCGGCGACACGATGCACGAGGCGGGCCTGCTCGACCTCGGCCATCCGGAGCTGTGCAAGGTCTGGGCGGGCAAGACCTGGGACGCGCTGCTGGCCCTGGACGACTACGCCCGGGCGCGCTCGGCCGGTGAGTTCCACGGCGGCTTCCGCGACTGGTGCCTGTCGGCCAGCGGCGGGCGCCGCGTCATCTCCACCGCGCTGCTGGCGATGAAGGAGTCCGACTCGGTGGCGGGACGCGACAAGTTCGCCCAGCCGCGCACCTTCCCGGTGCCGGTCGAGGTCGACCCGGCGGGGCGGCTCTTCATGCCCGCCCACATCAAGCTTCGCAAGACGGGCACGCCCGCGCCGCGCATCCACTTCCACGACGACGCGGGCGGCCCCACCGGCAGGATCTGGATCGGCTACGTAGGCGATCACCTGCCCAACACACGGACCAACTAGGATCCGCCTAGGCGGTTCGCTGCTCCGGGACCAGCTGGTCCGAGATCATCTTGGACGTCACCGCGGTGACCCCGAAGGTTGAGCAGGACGGGCAGGCCGGAGCGACCCAGGGCGGCATGGCGGCCATCCCGTCGGTCCACCAGCTCACCGCGTCGCGTCCGTGACCTCCCTCGGAGTGCCTCGCCTCGCAGACGCTCTCCCAGGAGTGGGCGCAGGTGCGGCAGGCGTAGGACCACGCCTCGACCCGCACGACGATCGTCGTCATCTCATGAACCCTTCATCGGCTTGTCTTCCGGTTCCCTGGCGTGAGCGGGAGCGCTCAGGGTCGGCAGACGCAGATGCGGGTGAGGAGAACGGCTCCGGGCGTGATGGACGCCGGGCCGGTCCGGTGCCGCCTCGGCACGGGCCGGGCGATCCGGAACGCCAGCAGGACCAGCGCCACCACGGCGAACAGGGCAGCGGGCGTGAGCGGCCTCTTGAGAGGCTTGGCTCCCGGCACGGCGAACGGCGTCTCCTCCCTCGGCACGGCGGGAACATCCTGGGCGCCGTCCGCGAGGACGACGACCGAGGCCTCTGTCCGCACCTCGCCGGAAGCGGGCATTCCCGGTCCCAGCTGCAGGAGCAGCCCGACGATCACAACCAGCATCAGGGCTGGTCGGTGAAGCCGCCGGATACGCACATCTCGATAGGTACCCCACTCAGAGTAATGAGAGAACTACCCAGAGCTACATAGTTTGCTTTCGCGTAGATTGATCCACTGTGAAGCCCACCCCAGACCAGCTGAAGGCCGCGCAGGACACGGTCATCCCCGATCTCCTGCCCGCCCCCGGAGCCCCGCTGCTGGTGCTGTTCTGCGGCATCAACCCCGGGCTGTACTCGGGGGCGACCGGACACCACTTCGCGCGTCCGGGAAACCGGTTCTGGCCCGCGCTGGAGCTGTCGGGCTTCACCGAGCGGCGGCTCGACCCCTCCGAACAGGGGCTGCTGCCGTCCTACGGGCTGGGGATCACCAATCTCGCCGCCAGGACCACGGCCAAGGCCGACGAGCTGACCCCCGAGGAACTGGCGGAGGGCGGGAGGCGGCTGGTCGCCCTGGTGGAGGAGTACCGGCCGCGCTGGCTCGCCGTCGCCGGGGTCACCGCCTACCGAACGGCGTTCGGTAGGCGTAAGGCCGCGATCGGCCCCCAGGACGACACCATCGGCACCACCCTCGTCTGGGTCCTCCCGAACCCGAGCGGCCTCAACGCGGGATGGAACCTCGAGCGGATCGCGGCGGAGTTCGCCCGGCTGCGGGCGAGCTCACTGGACGATCAGCTGTCGGGCCAGTAGGCGGCGAAGAGTCCGTCGTCGCGGGCCACCGACCAGCCGTGGTCGCGCAGGTGGGCCAGGACGTCGTTGGCGTGCTCCCCCGGCAGGCGCTCCAGGCCGGTGCGCCAGTCGCGGTCGACCGTGCCGAAGCGCTCCCGGAAACCGGCGTCGACCCAGGGTCCGCGGACCGTCGGGACGGGGCGCCACAGGGTCTCGCCGTAGCAGGGGTGCTCGTCGAGGTCGAACGGCTGGTCGTCGGCGGGCCGGACGGCCTTCCAGAGGTCCTGGGTGGAACGGGCGCGCAGGAACTGCTCGTCGACGTCCTCGTGGGCGCGGCAGACGAGCTGCACGTAGTAGTCGAGGCAGCGGCGCCGGTCGTCGACGTCGAGGCCGAGATCGCGGGCCTCACCGTAGGTGCGGGCGGTGAAGGCCGCCTCGACGCTCCGCACCCCGTCGAGCGCCTCGTCGTAGGGCATGAGGTGCAGATCGTCGCCGTGCACGCCGATCGCCAGTTCCGAGACGAACGGCAGACCGCCCGTCTCCCTGACCCCGCCCACCTGGTAGTCGCTCTTGTCCCCGGGGAACAGCGGCTCGCCGAGGTAGAGCCCGGTGAGCCGGCCCGCGCCCCGGGGCCTGGCCAGACGGCGCGGCGGACGGGGCAGCAGCGCGTCGGGATGACCGCAGCTGTAGACGGTGACATGGGCGCCGACGGCGTAGAACGCCAGGCCCCAGCCGCGGCTCAGCCAGGTGTCGATGGTCGTCAGGAAGTGGACCCGCCCGGACGGGCTGCTCAGCCGGGCCTCGCGCCAGGCCTCCAGCACCAGCCGCCGCGCCTCCAGCTCCGCCAGCGCGGGCACCGGGCGCACCGGATCGGGCCGGACGGCGACCGGCGGGTTCATCAGCACGGCCGGCTTCGCGGGCTCGACCGGCGGCCGGACCGGCACCTGGTCCACCGGTGGCGGCACCGGCTGCTTCACCAGGATGACCGGCGGTTCCAGGACGGCGGTCAAGGCTCTCCCCCGAAGGATCGACGGCTACTACTCGCCATTCTGTTCTATCGCATGGATGTTCGGTCGCGCTACTTCTCGCGCCACATCCGCAACGCCTCGTCCACGAAGTCGCCGCGCTCGGGCAGGGCTTCGAGGGGGAACCACTCGGCCCTGTCGGTGCTGCCGCCCACCTCGTAGACGAGCTCTCCGCCGGTCAGCCGCAGCTCGTAGAGGATCCGCAGGGTCTGGTGGTCGACGACTTCGCCGTCCCACTCCCGGCGCGGGTTGTGCAGCGAGCCGACCCCGACCAGGCGGACGACCTCACCGGTGTAGCCGCTCTCCTCGGTGAGCTCGCGCAGGACCGCGTCCTCGGGGTGCTCGCCGTGGTCCATTCCGCCGCCCGGCAGGATCCAGATCGGCTCGCGCCCCCCGATGAACCGCGACAGCAGCAGCTTCCCGTCCTCGACGAGGATGCCGTAGCAGCCGACCCTGAGTTGCTTTCTGATCTCATCGGTCACCCGGTCAGCCTTTCACAAGGCGGACTTTCCGTCGGTCCGCGGTGGCGCAGGCGGCGACGGCGACCGCGATCCAGGCGGCGAGGCAGACGGCGGTCGCGGTCTCGAAGAAGCGGGTGCCGAGGTCCTCGGTGAGGCGCGGCGCGACCCGTTCGCCCGGGTCGACGGTCACCCGGATCTCGCTGCCGACCTCGTGCTCCGCCGTGTCGTCGTAGGTGCCCTTGAGCAGGGTTCCGGCGGGGTCGGCGAGCTTGTAGCGGTAGAGGCAGCCGGACTCGGTCTCCAGGCAGGAGGAGGAGACGACGCGGCCGGTCGTCGCCTCGCCGTAGGTGCGCAGGTACCAGTCGCCCGGCACGGCATAGGAGGTGCCGATGAGCGCGAGCGCGAACGGGAAGGCGGTCCACGCGGGCCAGGTGCGGCGCTCGTCCTCGCCGCGGTCGGTGGCCAGGCACAGCTGGAAGGGCAGCCAGCCGATCCACGCCATGAACGGCGCGGCGACCAGCCACGACCAGGAGTGGGTCAGCGCGAGCGTCACGCCGGAGCAGATCCAGGCGAGGACGAGCGAGAGCGTCAGCAGGGCGGCCCGCGCCCAGCGGCCACGGGGAAGGAATCGGGTCACCCGCCGACCGTAGGAAGGGCGGCGGGCGGGCGGCCAGGGACCGGGGTCCCGGCCCGGCCCGGCCGGGACCCGGGCCCGGACGGGCCGGTACCGGACGGGTCAGAACCAGACGCGGTTGAGCCTCTGCGAACCCGACGGGGTCTCGAAACCGGCGGCGCGGGCCGAGGTCGCGGTCCGGCTCGTGCGGTCGGACAGGAAGAACCAGTCCATCCGGGTGCGCTCGCGGCGGACGTCCAGGACCCCGTAGCCGTGCGAGTCGAGCTCCGCCCAGCGGACGTGCCGGTTGGTGGCGGACAGCAGCCCCTCGGCGGCGACCGAGACGGTGCGCGCCGGGACCTTGAGGATGTCGTCGATGTTGTCGCTGGTCACGGACGGGACGACGAACTCGGTCGCGACGGACGGCGAGAACGGATAGGTCGCCGCGTCGAGCGGGACCTCGTTGCTCCAGCTCGTGTGGATGTCCCCGGTGAGGAAGACGACATTGGTGATCTTGTTGTCGTGCAGGTGGTTCAGCAGTTCCTTGCGGTCGGCCGAGTAGCCGTCCCACTGGTCGCCGTTGATCGGGTAGCCGCCCTCGGGAATGCCGAGGAGCTGGCCGAGCGGGCCGAGGACCCGGGTGGCGAGCGCGCCGACCGCGACCGGGCTGACCATCACCGAGTTGCCGACGAGCCGCCAGCGGGTCTCGCTCTCCGAGAGCTTCTCCTTGAGCCAGGCCATCTGGGCGTCGCCGGTGATGGTGCGGGCCGGGTCGTCGTTGGCGACGCCGCTGGTCTGCTCCGAGCGGTAGCTGCGCAGGTCGAGCAGGACGAGGTCGGTCAGGCGGCCGAAGCGGAGCGTCCGGTAGAGCAGGTCGCCCGCGGCGAAGCGGACGGGCATCCACTCGTGGTAGGCCTGCCGGGAGGCGGCCTTGCGGGCGGCGAACGGGCCCTCGGTGGCCGGGTCGTGGTTCTGCGCGCCGTCGGACCACATGTCGTTGGCGATCTCGTGGTCGTCCCAGACGATCATCCACGGGTAGGCGGCGTGCAGGGCCTGGAGGTCGGGATCGGTCTTGTAGGCGGCGTGCCGCTGCCGGTAGTCGGCCAGCGTGATCGTCTCGTTCGCCGGGAGGTTCTGGCGGACGATCTTGCCGCCCGCGCTGAAGTCGCCCGCCTTGTACTCGTAGGTGTAGTCGCCCAGGTGGATGACGCCGAACAGGTCCGTGCGCGCGGCGAGGTGCCGGTAGGCGCCGAAGTAGCCCGCCTCCCAGTTCGCGCAGGAGACCACGCCGAACTTGAGCCCCGCGACGTCGGCGCCGGACGCGGGGGCCGTGCGCGTCCGGCCGACCGGCGAGGACGCCCCGTCGAGCAGGAACCGGTAGTAGTAGGCGGTGTCGGGGGCGAGCGTCGCGACATCGACCTTGACGGTGTGGTCGCTGCCCGGGCCGGTCGAGACCGTGCCGTGCGCGACGATCGCCGTGAAGTCCGCGTCGGTCGCGACCTGCCAGTCCACCGGCACAGAGGGGCCGTTGCCCGAGCCGGGGAGCGACTCGGGAGTGGGGGTCACGCGCGTCCACAGGATGACGGCGTGGGGAAGCGGGTCGCCCGAGGCGATCCCGTGCTGGAAGGAGGGGGTGGGGGCGGCGTGCGCGGCGCCGGGCAGAAGGGCGGCCGCCGCGACTCCGGCGCCGCCGAGCTTCAGCGCGTCACGCCTGTTGAATGTCGTCACAAATGCCGAAGGTATTTCGCCTTCGGCCCCCGACGACAGAAGAGTCCGCATAAGGCCATCGAGAGTTCACCGCTGTAACGCCGGGACGCCGCCGGCGGTCACCGGTGGCGTCCCTGTCCTGTTCACCCGGGAGGGTGCCGGAACCTAGCCGTTCGGGACCGTGTCCACGAACGTGGTGCCCGCCGAGCGGTAGGAGGCGATCTCCGCCGCCACCTGGGCCGGGGTCAGCACCTGGTCCTTGACGTGCAGGACGTAGTCGACCTTCTGGTCGTAGGCGCGCGGGCTGCTGCCCGGCTGGCCGTTCAGGTCGATCAGCCACTGGTTGAAGTTGATCGACATCGGGGCCTCGGGCAGGTAGGCCGAGGAGTGGGTGCCGAAGAGCTGGCCGTCGATGTAGTAGGTGATGGCCGAGCCGTCGATGGTCAGCACCAGGTCGTGCCAGCCGGCGTAGGACTGGCGGCCCTCGGTGTGCTGGTTGACCGCGTTCCACGGGTCGGGGTTGTAGGTCTCCCACGATGTCGCGTACATGATGTTCGACGGCTCGCCCCAGCCGCCGTTGGGCAGGTACTCGAAGTCGTACTCGGCGTAGTCGTCGGCCATCGGGGCCTTCAGGGCGTTGATGGTGAAGAAGGTCTGCACCAGGTGGTCGCCGTCGGGTCCCGACTTGGGGGCGTCGGAGAAGAAGACCCGGGAGGCGTAGGTGCCGTTCTTGAACTTGAGGGCCTTGGTGAGGACCTCGGTGTGCTTGGTGGACTCGCCGGTGCCCGCGGTCGAGGTCTCCAGGTTCATGATCGAGTTGCCGTTGGCGGTGGCGAAGGTGACGTTCTGCGGGGCCCAGGTCGCGCCGGGGACGCCGGGACCGCCCGCGTTCGACCGGACGCTCCAGCCGTGCGCGTCGATGGCCGGGTCGCTGTAGGTGGAGTAGTTGAAGTCGTCGAACAGCGTCGCCCCCGTTACGGGCGGCGTCGTCGGCGGCGTGGTGGGCGGGGTGGTCGGCGGCGTGGTGGGCGGGGTCGTCGGGTCGTTGCCCGCCGGGGCGGTGCCCCACACGACCGCGCCGTTCACCGTGGCGGTGACCTTGTTCCAGGCGGCGTAGGAGGTCTGGGCGCCGTTGAAGGAGTAGTCGTCGGACTGGGTGAGGGTCTGCCAGTTCGAGCGGTAGAAGCGCAGTTGCATGTCACCGGTGTCGGTGCCGGGGGCCAGGCTTCCGGCACCGGGGCCGAAGCCGACTTCCAGGTAGCGGTCGGCGGTGGCGGTCGGGCTGGAGAGCGTCCCGAACGCGCCGGTGACGTTGGAGCAGGATTTGACCGCCCAGGAGCAGGCGTAGACGTAGGAGGAGCCCGCGTCGGCCTTGAAGTAGTAGCGGATCTTCACCTGGCTGAGAGCGACGGGGACGTTGCCGGTGTTGACGACCTTGAACCAGGGCTCGGCCTGGTCGGCGGTGGCTCCGGTCGCGCTGGTGCGGTACTGCACGGTCAGCGCCTCACCCGCGGCATGGGCGGGCAGGGCGATCATGGCGGCGTAGCCGAGGCCGACGGCGGCGGTCACCGCGCCCGCGAAACGCAGCCGGTTGGTGCTGGGACGGGACTTCATGGGGGTCCTTTCCAAGAACCGAATCTTACCAGTGGTAATTTTCGGAAGGGGCGCACACAAGGTGACATGCCCCGAGAACCCCTGTCGATAGGGGGATCCAGCGCTTTTACGGGGACAGCGCATTGACCATTGGTCAAACCTTCGGCGTCCACATCTGAGACATTTTGTTACCACTGGTCACTACGCCGCGTGGGACTGACGACACGCCAGGGATTGCTGGAAAAGCCTGGAACACCTGGGAACTTCAGGTACTGTCTGCGCCATGCCGGACTCCCCCGACCTGCTGGAACAGCGCATCTCCGACCTGAGGTCCGACGTGCGCCGCGCCGTGGCCGACGGCGACCGGATGCGGGCCAGGGAGCTGCGGGCCGAACTCCGCCGCACCGAGCAGGCCTGGGACGCGGCCGTCATGGCCCCCGCGGTTCCCGAGCAGGCCCGTGTCATCCCGGTGCGCGACCAGGTACACCACGCGCTGACGCTGCTGGGCGTCCCGGCCGCGCCCAAACTGATCCTCTCGGTGCACGAGGCGTTCTTCACCGGGGAACTGGCCTCCAGCCAGCTCACCAGCCTGCGCAGGGACGAGGAGCGCTCCTTCCGGTCCGCGCCCAACACCCGGCCGTTCTACCTGTGCGCCGCGCTGACCGCCGACCTGCTCGCGCCGGCCCGCGGGCTGCTGACCGTCAGCACCTGGGCGCTGTCCACCCGCGTGGTCGGACCGCTCAGCCCCCGTGTCGACTTCCTGACGGCGGCGCTGCGCGTCACCGAGCAGCTGGAGCGGCTCGACGCCGAGCCCAACGCGGCGGCCAAGCGGCTGCTGTGGCGGTTCGCCGCCGGGATCCCGCGCGCCACGGGACCGCACGGCGCGGTCGAGGTGTCGGGGGTGCGGGCCGCGGCCCATGCCGAGCTCGACGTGCACCTCACCGACGACACCGCCTTCCGCGAACAGGCCGCCGACCGCGCGGCCCGCCAGCTCGACCTGCCCACCCAACTGTTCGGCGCCCGCCTGTCGAGCGCACGTGCCACCGGGACTCACCTATGACGACACCACTCAGCAGCGTCCAGGCGCGGCTCGACCGGCTGCGCGGCGACACCCCGCCGCGCAACCACGACGCCCGTACCATCGCGGCGCTCACCACCAACCCCGGCTGCCTGCGCCGAGGCCTCCTGGACGCCGCCGGGGCCGACAAGGGCGAGATCGCCCGGCACGTCGGCCAGCCGATGATCTTCGGCCAGTCGCAGTTCGCCATCACCCGCGGCAACGTGTTCGAGGCCCAGGTGAAGGCCGACGGCTGCGCGCAGCTCTACGGGCTGCTACGAGACAAGCTCAACCTGCCGGTGCCCGAGGCCTCCTACGACGACCTGGAGTCGGTCGGCGGCAACGACACCCGCGAGGTCCGCTACGCGCGCACCAAGCAGCTCCTGAAGCGGGCCGTCGAGGGCGACGAGGCGGGCACGCTGTTCGACCATCCGCTGCTGCGCCTGGAGGTCGGCGGGCACCTGGTCTACCTCGAGCCCGACGTGATCGCCTTCAAGCTCGAGGGCCGCTTCCACGTGGTCGAGATCAAGTCCTTCCCGGTCATCGACGGGCAGGCCGACGCCGAGCAGGTCGCCTCCGCGGCCCGCCAGGCGGCCGTCTACGTGCTGGCGCTGCGCCGGATGCTCAGCGAGCTCGGCGCCGCGGAGGAGCTCGTCTCGCACGAGGTGGTCCTGGTCTGCCCCGAGAACTTCTCCAACCGGCCCACCGCCACCCTGGTCGACGTGCGGCCGCAGATCAGCGTGATCCGGCGCCAGCTCGTCCGGATGACGCGCATCGAGCAGGTCCTCGACGGCCTGCCCGAGGACATCACCTTCGAGCTGGACGAGCGGCTGCCCGAGGCGCTCGCGGCCGTCGAGGCCCGGTACGCGCCCCACTGCATGTCCTCGTGCGACCTGGCGTTCTACTGCCGCAGCGAGGCTCTGGCCTGCGGTACCACCGACCTTCTCGGCCGGCAGATCCGCGACCAGGTCGGCGGCGTGACGACCGTCGAGGAGACGCTGGAGCTGGCCAGGGGCGAGCGCGAGCCCGCCGAGGGCCAGGAGGAGATCGCCGCCCTGCTCCGCCGGGCCGAGCGCCTGCGCCGCCAGGTGCTCTCATGAGCCTCATGTCCGCGCTGGCGAGGATGGAGGCGCTGACGACCGGCAGGGCCCAGCCGCTGGCCACCCGGCGGCACTTCCGGCTCGCCGGGGAACCGCTCGTGATCGTCCCGCTGAAGATGGCGGGCGAGGCGGCCGCCCCGCTCGCCGCGCTGGTCGGGACCTCCCGGCGGGAGCCGCAGCTGATCTTCGCTCCGCAGCCGCGCAACCGCGATCTGCGGTTCGCCTTCTTCGGCGACCTCGCCAAGGCCGTGCTCGGTGAGATCGCCGCCAGGCAGGTCGGCGTCGAGAGCGTGGAGCGCAAGAACGACGACCCCTTCCAGCGCTTCCTCGACGCCCCCCAGCTGCTGGTCCCGAACCGTCCCGGCATGGAGTTCCTGCGGCTGCTGGGCCGCTCGACCCGGTTCCGGCAGACCGGCGGCGAGTGGCCGGTGCCCGAGGCCGTGCCGCTGCTCGGCCGCTGGCTGACCTGGTTCTCCGACCGTTCGGAGTATCCGGGCTCCAGCGTCCTGTGCGCGATGACCGACCTGCTGTCGACGCACTGGGCGACCGGCCAGAGCGCCCTGGAGGACGGCAACCTGGCCGCGCTGCTCGGCTGGATCGACCCGCCGCCCGGCCGGACGGGCCCGCAGGCCGCCAAGGACGCCGAGGACCCGCTGGTCCAGCCGCCCGCCGGCCCCTCCACCGACCCCTCCTTCGACAACGAGGTGCTCGCCCCGCTGATCGCCTCCTACGACCAGTCTCAGGAGGGCCCCGGGCGCGACCACGCCGCCGACCGGATCCGCAAGGCGATCCTGTCCCAGGTGGAGCCCACGTGGGAGCTGATGTGGCAGGGCATCGATCTGCTGCGGGCGCTGCCCGAGGCGGGGAGCGTCACGGCCAGGTTCGAGGGCGACCGCACGTCGTTCTCCCTGTTCGAGGCCTCGATGGAGGAGGGGGTGCCGCAGGCCCGCAAGGACAGCGCCGTCGCCGCCGCGCGCCGGCTGGCCTCGCTGGAGGGGCAGGCCTCCCGGTACGCCGTCCAGCGCGCCCTCGACGATCCGCTGATCATGGCCGAGCACCGGCTGTCCGGCGAGGCGTTCGCCGGGGACGTCGTGTGGGCCGATCCCGACCACGTCAACGAGAAGGACCGGCCGCGCCCGCTGCTGCGGATCTCCACCACCGACGCGCTCCGCGCCGAGCCGGGCGCGGTCCTGCACAACGCCGCGCGCAAGCAGAAGGCGATCGTCCGCGAGATCGGCGCCGACGGCGTGCTCGTCGAGCTCCAGGACGGCATGGGCCGGGCCAAGAAGCCCGCCCTCGGCACGGTCCCCGAGCTCGGCGAGGCCGTCTGCTTCACCACCTTCGCCGACGAGTTCCGGCCGGGCTCGACCCTCCCGGACGCCGACGAGACCCCCTGGACCCACGGTGGCCCGCCCGAGCCCTACGAGGCACCGGCCGAGGTCGTGACCGAGGAGATGTCCGCGCAGATCATCGAGGTCCCCGCCCCCGCCAAGGAGCTCCCGTGAGTGTGCTCAGGCTCCCCGGACGAAGCCCGGGAGCGCTCGCCGACGCCGTCGTCACGGCCGTCCTGGACGACCTGACCAGCGGAAGGCACCGCGGCGTGGTGGTCGACTCGCCTCCCGGTGCCGGGAAGTCGACCCTGGTCGTCAAGGCCGCGCTGCACCTGACCGGTGCGGGCGAGCGGCTGATGATCGTCGCCCAGACCAACGAGCAGGTCGACGACCTGATCGAACGGCTGTCGGTGAAGGCGCCGCAGCTCGTGGTGGGACGGCTTTCGGCGGCCGACTACAAGGCCTCCGACCGGGTGCGGCTGCCGAACGTCCTCATCAACTCCAAGGCCGACGCGCTGTCCGAGGCGCCGATCGTCATCGCCACGTCGGCGAAGTGGGCGACCCTGTCCGACGGCACCTGGACCTGGGCGATCGTCGACGAGGCCTACCAGATGCGCTCGGACGCCCTGCTGCGCATCGCCCGCCGGTTCGAACGGGCCCTGTTCGTCGGCGACCCCGGCCAGCTCGACCCGTTCTCGACGGTCGACGCCGAGCGCTGGGCGGGCCAGTCCTGGGATCCGACCCAGTCGGCGGTCTCGGTGCTGCTCGCGCACAATCCCGAGCTGCCCGTCCACCGGCTCCCGGTCTCCTGGCGGCTGCCCCCCTCGGCCGCCCCCGTCGTCTCCGACGCCTTCTACCCCTACACCGGGTTCCGGGCGGGCACCGAACACGGAGACCGGCTGCTCCACTACGGCGCGACCGGTATGAGCGTCCACGACCAGGCCCTCGACATCGCCGCGGCCTCGGGCTGGGCGCTGTACGAGCTGCCGTCCCGGCACACCATCCGCACCGACGGCGAGGCCGTCGAGGCCACCGCGGCGCTGGCCGTGCGGGTACTCCAGCGCGGCGCGATCGCCACCGACGGCGGCGAGGAGAAGGCGGTCACCGCCGACCGCATCGCCGTCGGCGCCGCCCACCGCGACCAGGTCGCCGCCATCAAGCAGCTCCTGCGCGGCACCGACATCACCGTCGACACCGCCAACCGCCTCCAGGGGCGCGAGTACGACGTCACGGTCGTGCTGCACCCGCTGTCGGGCCGCCGCGACGCCACCGAGTTCCACCTCCAGGCGGGCCGCCTGTGCGTCCTGGCCTCCCGGCACCGCCACGCCTGCCTGGTCGTCGCCCGCGCGGGCATCCCCGAGCTCCTGGACGCCCATCCCTCCACCGGGCCCGTCCACCTCGGCGTGCCGGTCAAGTTCCCCGACGGCTGGGAGGCCAACCAGTCCGTGCTGGCCCACCTGGAGAACTACAAGGTCACCGCCTGACGCGCCGGGTGACGGGCAGCATGACCCGGACCGCCCGGTCGCGGACCGGGATGACGGCGCGCAGGATCTCGGCGCCGAGGATGACGCCCGCGCCCAGCGCCAGCGCGGTCGAGACGGCCTCGACGAGGGTGAGGACGCCCGATCCCGGATGGTCGGTGGTGATCTCCAGCAGGGCCCGGTACATGAGCGTGCCCGGCATGAGCGGGGTCAGGCACGGGAGGACGGCGACCAGCGGCGGGACGTCGCGGGCGCGGGCGTAGCCGGTGCCCACGATGCCGAGGCCGACGGTCGCGACGAGGGTCGCGGCGGCCGCCGGGAGCTTCAGGTGCAGGAGGTTCACGAACAGGATCCAGGCGGCCATCCCACCGAGGGTCGCGCTGACCAGCCAGGTCCGCGGGGCCATCACGTAGACGGCGAACGCCGCGGAGATGACGCCGGCCGCCATCAGCGGGGCGGGGCTGGTCTTGATCTGGGCGTAGGGCAGGTTGTTCAGGGAGATGGCGACGCCCAGCCGGTTGCCGAGGTAGATCGTGAAACCGACGCCCGCGAGGATGGCGGCGATGATGAACATGGTCTCGACCAGGCGGACCGTGCCGGTCATGTAGTCACCGGCGATGCCGTCCTGGAGGCTGGCGACGAGGGCGCGTCCCGGGATCAGGGCGATCACGACGCCGACGACCACCGAGCCGGAACTGACCGGGGAGTCCGCGGCGACGAGCAGCACCGCCATCAGCGCGCCGATCGCCGCCGCCACGGCCACCTGGAAGAACTCCGCGACGCCCCGGCGGCCCAGCCAGGCGCCCGTGCGGTCACCGCACAGGGTCGCGGCGAACGCGGCGGCGGCCGCCCAGGCTCCCCCGCCGACCAGGATCGCGCCCGCCCCGCCGATCATGGCGAGGGCCCCGTGCAGCAGCCAGCTCGGGTAGGGCGCCGGCGCACTGATGATCTTGCGAAGCCGCTCGCTGGCGCCGTCGAGGGGCAGCCGCCCCGACTCCGCGTCGCCGATCAGGCGCTGGAGCGCGACGAGCCGGGTGAAGTTGGCGCTGCGGCGGCGGACCATCCGCTCGCCGGTGACCGGCTGGCGGCCCAGGCCCGGAAGGTAGGAGACGGAGATGGCGGCGAGTGTGACGTTCGCCTCGATCCGGGGCAGCCCGTACACCTGGCCCAGGTGGATGATCGCCCGCTCGACGCGTTCGGCGGACTCCCCGCCCGCCAGCATCAGCTCCCCGACCCGGAGCGTCAGTTCCATGGCCAGATAGGACGTGACGTCCTCGGTCTTCTCGTGCAAGCCCCCGCCTCCCAGGCGAGAGATTAGGCCGCGGCGGAACGGCCGCGGCTCCGCCCGTCCCCGTTTGGGCGAGTCTTTGCGGAGCCGCACGTCAGGGAGTTGCTGGTAGCGTTCCGGTGCGCGCGGCGAAGCGAAGTCCGGTGTGAGACCGGCGCTGTCCCGCAACTGTGACGCTCCCCCCGGGGCGAAGCCAGGTCGCCTTCCCCCGCGCCGACGACAGCCCTCGACGGAGGGGCGGGCCGTCCCGGTTGCGGACGCGCGCGCCTCCGCCACCACCCCGGAGGTAGTTCCATGCGATCCGCCCGCGTCCTCGGCGCGTCCCTGCTCATCGGCGCGCTCACCCTGACCGCCTGCGGCGGCGCGGAAGAGGGCGCCCGGCCCGCCGAGTCCACCCCGTCGGGGCCGCAGCGCATCGTCTCGCTGTCCTCCACCGCCACCGAGATGCTCTTCGCGATCGGCGCGGGGAAGCAGGTCGTCGCGGTCGACGAGTACTCGACCTTCCCGGCCGAGGCGCCCAAGACCAAGCTGTCGGGCTTCAAGCCCAACGCCGAGGCCATCATCGGCTACAAGCCCGACCTGGTCGTCCTCTCCGGTGACATGGACGGCATCGTCGCCGCCCTCGGCAAGGTGAAGATCCCGGTGCGGATCGAGGCGCCCGCCGCGAAGATCGAGGACTCCTACGCCCAGCTCGCCGACCTCGGCTCGGCCACCGGCCACTCGGTCGAGGCCGCCGAGGTGGCGAAGAAGATGCGCGAGCGGATCGACGCGGCCGTCGCCGCGGCGCCGAAGAAGCAGGGCGTGACCTACTTCCACGAGCTGACCACCGACCTCGACACCGTCTCGGCGAAGTCGTTCCTCGGCCAGGTCTACGCGCTGTTCGGGCTGACCAACATCGCCGACGCCGCCGACAAGCAGGGAACCGGCTACACCAGGCTGTCGTCCGAGGCCGTCGTCAAGGCCGACCCGAAGCTGATCTTCCTCGGCGACTCGGTGGGCGCGGCCCAGTCCCCCGCGACGGTAGCGAAGCGTCCCGGCTGGGCGGGCCTGACGGCCGTCAGGGACGACGGAGTGATCGCGCTCGACGACGACCTCGCCTCCCGCTGGGGCCCGCGCCTGCCCGAGCTGGTCGAGACCGTCTCGGCCGCGGTGAAGCGCGCCGGATGACCCCTGCCGTGGTGGTCTCGACGAAGCGGGAACGGTGAGGCGCGGCCTGCCCGTCACCCTCGCCCTGCTTGTGGCGTCGGTGCTGGGCGGGCTGCTCGTCGGCGCGGTGCCCCTCCCGGCCGGCGGGGTGCTGCGGGCGCTCGCCGGGCTGCCGTCGGGGCTGGCCCCGATCGACCGGAACCTGCTGTTCGAGCTGCGGCTGCCGCGCGTGCTGATGGGCGCGGCCGTCGGCGGGCTGCTGGCCGTCGCGGGCGCCGGCTACCAGGGAGTCCTGCGCAATCCGCTGGCCGATCCGTACCTGCTCGGCGCCGCCGCCGGAGCCGGGCTCGGCGCGACGGTCGTGATCGTCTACGCGCCGGTCGGCCCCGACCTCGGCATCCCGCTCGCGGCGTTCGCGGGGGCGCTGTGCGGGGTGCTGCTCGCCTACGGTCTCGGCCGCTCGGCGGGCTCGGGCCCCGCGACGCTGGTGCTGGCCGGGGTCGCGGTCTCCTCGTTCCTGGCGGCGGTGCAGACCTTCGTGCAGCAGGCGGGCGTCGCCGAGCTGCAGCGGGTCTACTCCTGGATCCTCGGCGGGCTCGGCGGCGCCTCCTGGCACACGCTGCTGGTCATGCTGCCGTACGCGGCCGTCTCGGTGACGGTGCTGCTGCTGCACGGACGCCTCCTGGACGTCCTCAGCGTGGGCGACGAGGAGTCGGCCGCGCTCGGGGTGAACGCGGCACGGGTCCGGCTGATCGTGCTGGCGGCCGCGTCCCTCGCGACGGCGTCGGCGGTGGCCGCCAGCGGGCTGATCGGGTTCGTCGGCATCGTGGTCCCGCATCTGGTGCGCAGGCTCGCGGGCGGCTCCTACCGGATCGTGCTGCCGCTGTCGTTCCTCGGCGGCGCGGCCTTCCTGGTGCTGGCCGATCTCGTCGCCCGGACGGTCGTCAGCCCGGGAGAGCTGCCCCTCGGCGTGGTGACGGCCTTCGTCGGGGCGCCCTTCTTCGTCCTGGTGCTCCGCTCGACCAGGAAGGCCGCCGAGTGATCACCACTGCGGGCCTGGAGGTCGTCAGAGACGGCCGAGCGATCCTCCACGACCTCGATCTGGCGGTCCCCGCGGGGAGCTGGGTCGCGGTCATCGGGCCCAACGGCGCGGGCAAGTCCACCCTGCTGAAGGCGCTGACCGGGCTGCTGCCCGCCACCGGGAAGGTCGTCCTCGACGGCCGGGAGCGGCTGACCCCACGGGAGCGGGCCCGGCTCGTCGCCTACGCGCCGCAGAACCCGGCGCTGCCCGAGGAACTGACCGTCCGGCAGTACGCGCTGCTCGGCCGCTCCCCCTACATCCCCTACCTGGGCCGCGAGGGCCGCCGCGACCGCGAGGTCGTCGACTCGGTGCTGGACCGGCTGTCCCTGACCCCCTTCGCCGGGCGGCGGCTCGGCCGGATGTCGGGCGGCGAGCGCCAGCGCGTCGTGCTGGCCAGGGCGCTGGCCCAGCAGGCGCCGATCCTGCTGCTCGACGAGCCGACGACCGCCCTCGACCTCGGCCACCAGCAGCAGGTCCTCGAGCTCCTCGACGGGCTGCGCCGCGCCGACGGCCTGACGGTCGTCACGACCCTGCACGACCTCACCGTCGCCGGCCAGTACGCCGACTCCCTCGTCCTGCTCTCCGGCGGCCGGATCGCCGCCCATGGGCCGCCCGCGGAGGTCCTCACCGCCGAACTGGTCTCCGTCCACTTCGGCGCCCGCGTCTCCGTCACCGGCGGACCCGGCGGACGCCCCCTTCTCGCCCTGGAGCGCCCATGAACCCCGAAGAGACGCTGAGGCTGGAGACCGTCCACCGCGTCGAGGACGGCCTGCGGCTGCCCGCGCTGCTCTGGCGGCCGGGACCGCGCCGGATGATCTCCTCGGGGCTCGTGGGCGGCGGCATCGGCGAGGCCGCGTGGGTCCTCAACGCCCAGGTGCCCGGCGGCTACTCCCGGATGGACCCGGTCGAGCACCTGGCGGAGCTGGCGGAGCGGTTCGGCCTGTCCGGGCGCGGTGCCGGGCTGCTGACGGCCGCCGACGTCGGGGCGGTCAGCCGGGGCGAGGACGGCGGGGCCGAGGCCGCCGCCACGGTCGGGCTGCGCGTCCCCACCTGGGCCGCAGCGCCCGCCGGGGCGGCCGATCCCGAGCTCGCCCCCGAGCGGCTGGACGCCTGGCGGCCCGGAACGATCAACATCGTGGTGTCGGTCCCGGTCGCGCTCACCGACGCGGCCCTGGTCAACGCCGTCGTCACCGTGACCGAGGCCAAGACCCAGGCACTGCTGGAGGCGGGCTACGACTGTTCCGGCACCGCCAGCGACGCCGTGTGCGTCGCCGCGGCGCCCGGCGGGCCGCCGGAACCCTTCGCCGGACCCCGTTCGCTCTGGGGCGCGAGGATCGCCCGCGCCGTCCACGCGGCGGTCCTCGCGGGTGCGCGCGACTACACCTCGCGGCTGCGCACGATCCGTTAGTCTCGCTATCTCGCCACACGGTGCAGAACGTGACAGGTGAGTTAAAGTCACCAGAAGAGGATCAAGAACGACGCCCAGAGGAGCGCGATGACGATCGCCCTGGTGGTGCTGTGCATGGCGGTCGGGGCTCTGGAACTGTACGCGGGACGCCAGGCGAAGAATCAGACGCAGGCGTTCGTCGATCGGGTCGATGAACTGCGCGCCCAGGTACGGCACCAGAACCGGACCCTCGAGGTGACCGGCCAGCAGATCTCCGACGAGCTCAGCGAGGTCCGCCAGCAGGTCCTGCCCGGCATCGACTACCGCGTCCGCCAGCACGGCGGCCGGATCGACGAGCTGGCCTCGCTGCTGCACCGCACCGAGGAGTACATCCGCGCGCAGGCCATCCGCCTGCACGAGCTGGAGAAGCAGCGCGACGCCCTCGCCGAGCTGCGCGGGCGCCTCGCCGACATGGAGAACACCCCGGCGCCCGTCCCGGTCGTGGCGGGCGCGCTGATGGCGGGCGACAACCGGATGGACGCCGCCCTCACCCGGATCACCGAGCTCGAGCACCACCGCACCCAGGTCCTCGACCTCCAGCGCGATCTGTCGCAGGCGCTGGAGGAGGTCGAGGGCGTGGTCACGGACCTGCTCACCTACACCTCGGGGGAACTGGACCGCGCCATCACCACCTCGCTGGACGTCCCGGCGGAGCCGCAGACGACCGTCGCGGGGAGCCTGATGTCGGCCGACCCCGCGCTGCGGGAGGTCCTCGCCGACGTCTACGAGCGGTGCGTGGTCGGCAGCGGCCTCGAGGTGCAGTTCAAGCACTCCGACGACGCCCTCACCCGCTACTACCTGACCGGACGGGTCCTGGAGGAGCTGGGCGGCGGGTACACGGCGCTGCTCATCTCGCTGACGATGGACGTCGGCTCCGCCGGGCTGCGGCGGCGGCTGCCGAGCGACGAGGCGTCGGTGAAGGCGCTGCTGCGGGCGGTCTACGAGTCCGACGGCGCGGTCGCCCAGATCGGGCCGCTGGTGGTCGTCAGGACCCGCGAGCCGGTCCACGGGATGCACATGGTCGGGGCGGTCCTCACCCACGTGCAGAGCCTGGAGTTCGAGCAGATGGGGCTGCTGCGCGACCCGGCGGCGGTCGCGGCGCGGCTGAGCGGGCTACCGGCCCATCAGTTCTGGGACCTGACGGCCTGGGCGGGCCGGCCGCCCTCCGGCGGATAGGCCTGCACCAGCACGCCCGCCCCGTTGATCCCCACGAGCAGCCGGGTGACGGGGCGGCCGGTCGCCGGATCGATCTCCACTCCGAGGCCGACCCCGGTCTCGGAGTCGAGGAAGACCACGTCCTGGACGTGCTTGGCCGCCCGGACGGCCGGACCCGCGGAGTCGGCGTCGGCGGGGTCGTAGAGGGTCTCGTACACGAGCCTGCGGGCGTAACCGGCCAGGGTGCCCGCGTCCACGACCCTGCTGCCGATCGCGGCGGTCGGCCCGGCGATGGCGATCCCGATGATGCGCCCCTGGTCGCCCCGGACGAAGATCTCCCGCTCGGGCTGCCGGTCGACGGGACGCTTCTGGAGCTGGATCCCGAAACCGGTGCCGTTGACGAAGACGGGGACACGGAGCGTCACGGGACGGTCGGAGACCCTGACGGCGCCGATCGAGGTGCTCCGGCCGGGCAGGAAGACCTCGATTCCCTTGACCAGCAGTTTCCAGACCGCCTTTCCCGCCAGTTCGGCGCGGAAGGCCTCATCGCCCGCCGATCGTCCGGATCCGAGCCCGCCGGCAGACACATGCCCCATGGTCACCATCGTGCTGTCCGAGGGCCGTTCCGCACAAGAGTTTCGTGACCATGGACGGAACCGGAATAAGCTTCCGGGCATCAAACCCCCCTAAAGCACCGGCGATTGGTTCACTCCTTGCACTCCCTCCCCTTCCGCCTCGTTCTCGGGACGCTGCTGGCCGCCTCCCTCACCGCGTGCGGCGGGACGTCCGGGAAGCCGGAGGCCGGACCCCTGCCCGAGGAGAGCGTCCCGGAGACGGGCGACGGCAACGGGAACGGCGGGATGGGCGGGGTCCCCGGCAACTACCTGGCGGGATCCGACGCGCTGGTCTGCACCGACCGGCCGCGCGACGTCGAGGTCGCCCGGGGAAGGGCGCCCGCCTGGGCCGATCTTCGGGGCGTCACCTGGGAGCGTTCGGGGCAGCGGGTGATCGTCGCCTTCCAGCTGGCCGTCAAGGTGCCGCGGAGCGGCCCCGCGACCTTCACCGCCTCCTTCGGGGCCGGTGGGAGGCGCACGACCGCCAGAATGGCCCTGGAGGGCCGCGCCTGGACGGTCACCGCCGGCGGAAAGAAGATCGACGCCGTGGTCCAGGCGGTCGTCCGGGACCTGGTCGTGGAGCTGCCCCTCGACCTGGGCGGCATCGACCTCGGCAGGCGGGTCACCGTCTCCGCCGCCACCGAGGGCGGCTCCGGCGACCCGGCCTCCACCGACCCGGCCTTCACCGACCCAGCCTTCACCGACCCGGCCTGCCCGAAGGGCCTCGACTGGAAGCCCTGAGCCCTGGGCGTACTAGGCCTTGGCGCCTCTGACCTGGAGTTTCTCAAGCAGGGCGACGGTGGCCTCGGTGACGGCGGCGACGGCCTCGTCGAAGGCCTCGGCGTTGTGCGGGGCCGGCTGGCGGAACCCGGAGACCTTCCGGACGTACTGGAGCGCGGCGGCGGCCATGTCCTCCTCCGTGGCGTCCTCGGTGAAGGGCGGGCGCAATGTCTTAATGCTTCTGCACATACCTCCATCATCGGGCATCCTGTCTTTCCCCGCGTCAAGGACAGGCCTAGGTTGGAGGGTGATGATCGAGCTGCCGCAGCCTCAGAGGATCGCCGACTGGTTCCGGCCGGAGCGTCCGGGCCCGTTGATCGGTCCGCATGTCCTCCAGACGGGGCACGGCAGGATCAGGGCCGACCGGCCGGACGCGCCGCGGGCCGTCCTGGTCGAGACGGGCGGCGACAACTTCGATCTGAGCGGTGATCCGTCCGCCTTCCGTCCCGGTGGGCCGCTGCGCGGGATCTTCCGGGCCGACCAGGCGTTCGAGGCCGTCCTGCGGGATCACAGCACCGAGCTGCACCGCTGGCCGCGGGTGATCTACGAGCTCCAGGCTCCGGCCCGCGACGTGGTGCCGGTCGAGGCCGAGGTGCGGCGGCTGGTCCCGGCCGACGCCCGCGCCCTGGACGCCCTGTCGCCCGAAACCCACTGGATCACCGAGACCTGGGCGGGGCCGCCGGGCGCCGCGGCGGGCGGGCTCGCGTTCGGCGCCTTCGTCGACGGGGCCCTTGCCTCGGTGGCGATCCCGTTCTACGTGGGCGAGCGTTACGAGGACATCGGCGTGATCACCGAGGAGCCGCACCGGGCCCGCGGCCTCAGCGCGGCCTGCGCGAACGCCGTGGTCAAGGACGTCCTGAGCCGGGGCAGGCGGCCCACCTGGTCGACCAGCCCCGACAACATCGCCAGCCGCAGGGTCGCGGCCAAGCTCGGGTTCCGCTTCGTCCGGTCCGACCTGCTCTACCTGGTCGGCCGCTCGATCTGAGAGCCGCCGGGCCCCCGCTCGAGCAGGCAGATCGCGGCGGCCGCGTCGTCGTGGCGCTTGTGGCGCGGCCAGCGCAGGCCGTCGGGGTCGCTGTTCTCCGCCTCGCGGGTGCGGCGGATCAGCTCGGCGGGGCCGTCGTCGGTGAGGACCTTCATCAGGTCCTGCCAGCCGATCTGGTGGAACTTGTCGGCCAGCCGGGTCGCCCCGTCGGTGAGCAGCGCCGCCCGGCGCAGCAGGCCCGGCGGGAGGGCTCCGGTCATGGCGCGGGCGGCGGCCCGCGGATCGGCCGCGGCGTAGGTCCTGGCGTTGGGGTTGGAGACGACCTCGACGCTGCCGTTGGTGTCGAGGAGCAGGGTCGAGTCGGCCAGGACCAGGTAGTCGACCCCCTCGGCGCGCTCACGCAGAGCCACGACGGTCGCGGCGGGCGTGGCCGGGTGGCCCAGGTCGCAGGTGCCGCGATGTCTGCCGGCGACGGTGGCGATGGCGTCGGAGAGCAGCCCGCGCAGCTGGTTGCCCCGGTCGGGCACGGCCGGGGGCGCGTCGAGCAGCCTGCCGATCAGCTCGACGCCGAGGCTTCTGGCGTACCAGGCGGTCCCGTGCCGGCAGCCGAGGTCGGTCCCCGGCGGCAGGCTGCAGCCGTCCAGGAGGACCACGGCGCCGTCCGCCGCGATCACGAAGTCCTCGTTGGGCCAGTCCCGATCCGGTACCGGCTCCATGGCGAAGCTCACCCGCATGCCAGCCCCCTTCCCGGAGTATTGGGACGCTTCTTGCGGGCGAGAAGTTCCACCGGGTTTCCTCTCTTCCCGGTCCGGGAAGGGCGAGATCGTGCCGGTTCTCTTCGGAGGTTTCAGCCTTCTGCTGCTCGCGCTGTGGATCTACTGCCTGTTCGACGTGGCCACGGCGGCCTCCGTCGACGTCAGAGCACTGCCGAAGCCCCTGTGGCTGGTGGTCGTTCTCCTCCTGCCCGACGTCGGGGCGATCGCCTGGCTCCTGCTGGGCCGTCCACGCGTCCTCGCCGCCGCCTCGGCCGGACGGCTCGCCGCCGCGGGGCCAGACGACGACGAGGAGTTCCTGCGCGGCCTGCGGGCCCGCGTCGAGGAGCAGCGGCGGCACGACAAGAAACCGGAGGAGGACGGGCCGGGTCCCGCCTGATGGAGGACGAGGCGTTCGAGCGGCGCAACGGGGCGGCTCTGGCCTCCGCCCGGCGGGTCCTGTCGCGGTCCTTCCTCGCCCGCACCCTTCAGGACTCCCTCGCCGATCTGGTGGCCCATGGACCGGCCTCCTACGACCTCTCCCGGCCGGTCGACGTCTACGGCGGCGGGATCGTCGCCGACCTGGAGTCCAGGACCGCGGAGATCCTCGGCACCGAGGCCGCCGCGTGGTTCCCGACCGGCACCATGGCCCAGCAGGCGGCGCTGCGCTGCTGGGCGGGCCGGACCGCGAGCCCCGTCGTGGCGCTGCATCCGCTGGCCCATCCGGAGACCCACGAGCGCGACGCCCTCAAGGTCCTGACAGGCCTGCGGGTCGTCCACCCCACGGCCGATCCCCGGCCGCCCACCGCAGCGGAGGTGCTGGACCTCGACGAGCCCTTCGGCACCCTGATGCTGGAACTGCCGCTGCGCGAGGCCGGATTCCTCCTGCCGTCCTGGGAGGAACTGACCGCGACGGTCACCGCGGCCAGGGAGCGCGACGCGGTCGTCCACTTCGACGGCGCCCGGCTGTGGGAGACGACGGTCCACTTCGGCAGGTCGCTGCCGGAGATCGTCGCCCTGGCCGACAGCGTCTACGTGTCGTTCTACAAGTCGCTGGGCGGGCACAGCGGGGCGGCGCTGGCGGGCACGGCCGAGTTCGTCGCCGAGACCAGGGCCTGGCGGCACCGGTACGGCGGCCGGCTGTTCCAGCAGTGGCCCGCGGCGCTGTCGGCGCTCGTCGGCCTCGACCGTGAGCTGCCCCGGCTGCCCGGCTACGTCGCGCAGGCCCGGGTCGTGGCCGCGGCGATGACCGAGGGCTTCGCCGGGCTGCCGTGGGCGCGGGTGCATCCGGAGGTCCCGCACACCCACCAGTTCCGGGTGCTGCTCCCCTACCCGGCGGACGTCCTGGCCGAGGCGTCGGTCCGGCAGGCCGAGGAGAGCGGCGTCGGCCTGTTCTCCTTCTGGCGCGAGGCCGCGCCCGGCCTCTCCGCCACCGAGGTGACGGTCGCCGCCGAGGGCCTCGACTGGACGCACCGCGACGTCGTGGAGGCCGTCGGGGGATTCCTCGCCCTGCTCCCCTAGACCGGAACCAGGGGCAGGAGGAGCGCCGAGGGGTGGGCGGGGTCGTGCAGGATCTCCTGGTTCTGCGGGAGGAGCCTCGTCGCCGTGCCCAGCGGGTCGCCGGTGCCGGGGTTGCGGGCGAAGCGCGGATGCGAACCGCTCGCGACGTGGACGCGGATCCGGTGGCCCGCCCGGAAGCGGTGGGCGGTCGGCCACAGCGTGACCTCGACCTCGCCGGAGGGGAAGCGGCCGGGGACGACGCGCTGGAGGCCGTCGCAGACGTTGACCGACAGGCCGTTCTCGTCGACGTCGCAGACCCTGACCAGGACGTCGGTGTGCTCGCTGTCCGACCGCAGATGGACGCGCGCCGACACCGGGCCGATCACCTCCAGATCGCGGTCGAGGGGTTCGGTCGTGAACAGCAGGACGTCGGGGCGGGCCTCCACCGCCGACTGGTCCTTCGGCCCCGCGCCGGCGCCCAGCAGCGGGCCTCCGGTGCCCGGGGTGGGGTCGGCCGGGTCGTAGGTGAACCGCGACGGTTCGCCGGGCCCCGGGGCGTCGCGGCTCAGCAGGCCGCCCGCGTGCAGATGGAACGGGGTGACCTCGGCGGGCGGCGGCCACTCGGGGTAGGTCCGCCATTCCTCCGCCCCCTGCACGAACAGCTTCACCGGGTCGCCGCGCAGCGCCGACCCGTCGCCGGTGACGGCCGCGCGGAAGACGATGAGAGCGTCCCTCAGCGCCGCCCCGAACATCGGGACGGCCGTGTGCGTCCAGGGGCCGATGGTCAGCCGGGGCCTCCGCCCGGCGGCGCGCAGCCGCGCATGGTCCTCGAGCTGGGAGAGCAGGAACAGATCGTGCCAGCCTCCGACCATCGACACCTCGGCCGCGCTCTCCCCCACCCTGGCCCGGTGGTCGCGCTCGGGCAGCCAGTAGGGGTCGCCGGGGTCGCCGTGCGCCAGCCACTTCTGGAACCAGTCCACGGTGGTGCCGGTGGCCCGCCGGTCGGACTCCCCGATCGGCAGGTGCAGGTAGGCGCGTTCCAGCCGGCTCGTGCCGAGGACGTCCTCGAGCTGGGCGAGGAACAGGTTCCGCTTCTGCCCGACCATCAGCGTCGACCAGGACAGGCAGCCGCGCAGGGTGAAGGAGTCGCCGAGATAGGTCTGGTCGCGGAACTGGGAGGCGGTCGCGAACGGCGCCATGGCCGCGATCCGGTCCCCCGCGTCGGCGGCCATCGCCCACTGCGCGTAACCGAGGTAGCTGGGACCGAAGGTCAGGACGGGCCCGTGCGACCAGGACTGCTTCTCGATCCAGTCGAGGGTGGCGAGGCCGTCGCGGCGCTCGTCGCCGAACGGGTCGAAGGTTCCGCCGGACTTCTCCGTCCCGCGCACGGCCTGCACCAGCACCCGGTAGCCGCGCTCCGCGAACGGCATCGCGACACCCTGTTCCAGCCAGCCGCGCCGCCCGTACGGGCTGCGGACCAGCACCAGGGGCGCGTTGGGGACCCGGACCGGGGTGTAGAGGTCGGCGAGCAGTTCCACCCCGTCGTCCATCGGGACGGGCAGGCCCCGCTGGATCCGGACGTCGCGGGTCGCGGCGGGCGGCAGGCGCAGAATCCGCTCGGCCACGCGGCTGGCGAAGGTCATGGAACCCCTTCCGGAGCGTGCGGCGGCCTCCCCGCCGCAAGGGATCAGTGTAGGCGGCGCACGATCAGCGCGCCTCCGTCACAATGCGTGACCGTGACTGTACGGTCCCCCCGAAGGCCGCCCCCAACGCTGCCTTCTCTCATCGCAAACACAGGGTCATGGCCGCCCGGGGGCGGCCTCGGGGGAGTTCAAGCCGATGTTCAGCGTGCCCAGGGTCGGGCGGATAGTGATGATCTCTGCGGGTGCGTGGGCCGCACTCGTGTCGATGGGCGGTGCGGAAGCGGCGCCCTGCCCGTGCGGGAAGGTCGTGTCCTACGTGGACTGCGGCGCCGCCGACGGCGGGACCGGGTCCAAGGACAAGCCCTTCGACCGGCTCACCGACATCGCGGCCGTCAAGTACGGTCCCGGCAGCGAGATCCGGCTGGCGCGCGGCGCCACCTGCAAGGGGACGCTCGCGTTCCTGGGCTCGGGCAGCGAGGCCGATCCCATCCAGGTGACGGCCTACGGCGACCCGGGCAAGGCCGCCGCGATCGACGCCGACGGCGGGGAGCAGGCCGTCAAGCTCACCGACCAGGCGTACGTGACGGTCTCCGACCTCGACCTCACCGCCCCCGGCGACGGCACGCAGCCCCGCCGCGGCGTCTACGTCGTCGGCAAGGACTCCGGCACCCTGCGCGGGATCACCCTCACCCGGCTCGACGTTCACGACGTGAAGGGCGCGCTGCCCGCCAAGACCCAGATCGCCACCTCGGGAAGCGAGGCCGCCGGGTCGGGCGGCATCCTCCTGGAGGCCCAGGGCACCACCAGGCCGACCGCCTTCGACGGCGTCGTCGTCTCCGGCAACCGGCTGCGCTCGGTCGACCGCGACGGCATCGCGCTGTGGTCGAACTGGTGCCGCAAGCCCGACCTCGCGCCGGACTGGAAGCCGACCTGCACCGAGGCGTGGAAGCCGGCCAGGAACGTCGTCGTCCAGGACAACGTCCTGACCGGAGTCGCCGGTGACGGCGTCAGCGTCAACGCCGCCGAGGGCGCCAAGGTCCGCGGGAACACGGTGCAGGGCTTCAGCGAGCGGGCGCCGGGCGGCAAGGGCGTCGCCGTGGAGGGCTCGACCGGCACGCTCGTGACCGCCAACGAGGTCTCCGGCGGCAAGGGCACCGACGGCGGCCTCGCGTTCGGGATCGGCGGCGCGACCTCCGGCACCGCGCTCGAGTCCAATGTCTCCCATGACAACGGCGGCGGCTTCGCGGAGCTCGCCGGGTCGAAGACCGCGCCGCTGGAGGACTTCTCCATCCAGGGGAACCTGTCGGTCAACGACGCGGCCCGCGGGCTGTCGATCCCCGGCGGCCCGCTGCGGAAAGGCCGTGTCGTGGGCAACACCGTGCACCTCGACCCGCCGGTCTCCCAGCTTCTGGTGGACGCGAAGGACGGCACCGGCCTGGACGTCGCCTATGTCGACAACCTCGTCACCCGCACCGCGCCCAAGGTCGTCGACGGGCAGCCGCAGGAGAAGGGCACCGTCGGCTGGAACCTGGACGCCAAGGACTTCGTCGTCGACCGCAACCTCCTGTCCGGAGTGCCGATCCCCGACGGCGCGACCGGGACGGTCGGCGGCGATCCCCTGCTGCTGGCGGCCGGAGCGACCGACCCGCTCGCCTACCAGCTGAGGCCCGGCTCGCCGTCGCTCGGAGCGGGCGAGCCGCTGCCGGGGCTGACCGGGCTCCCCGTCGGCCCGTCGCGGGTCCCGGCCGGCACTCCCAACCTCGGGGCGGTCCAGGCGCCCGCCGCCTACCCGGCCGGCCTCGCCGCCACCTTCAACGCCGACGAGCCCGGCGACCCGGCGGGCTGGCGCGCCAAGGGCGACGTCAAGGTCGCGCCCGACCCGGCCGGGTTCACCGGCAACTCGATGGTGTTCGGCCCCGAGTCGTCCGCGACCAGGGACTTCCCCGCCGGCGCGGGCTTCCTGCGCGCGGCCGCGCGGCTGTGGACGTCCGCGCCGGACGCACCGGTCCTCTTCCAGCTCACCGACGCAGACGGTGTGCCCGTCGCCTCGATCGGCGTGCGGGACGGCTCCCTCACCTACACCGACGACGCCGACGGCAGGGTGCTCCCCTACCCGGTGCCCACCGGCACCTGGATCCGGGTCGGGATGCTGCTGCGCCCCGAGACCGGAACCTACGACGTCACCGTCGGCGGCACGACGCTGGCCACGGCCGACATGCGCTCGGACGCCGGGATCGCCTCACGACTGGTGATCGGCGCCGGCAAGGGCGCGAAGCTGGCCGCCGACGACATCCTGGTGTTCCCCGAGTCCTGCCCGGGCCCCGGGCTCGCGCCCGGCCTGCGGCCGGTCACCCTGCCGCACGACGCGCACACCTGATCCGCCGGCGGCGGGGCCGTGCACGCGGTCTTCCTGCGGGAACCCGCGTTCACGGCCCCGCCGCGTTGAAGGCGCTCTCCGCACTGCATAGAGTGATCTCAGCAGACTTCCTTCCCCCTCGACGTTTGCACAGGAGTCCTCACGTGGCCGACGAGCAGGCACCAGCCGGCATCGACATCACGACCCCCAGCTTCGCGCGCGTCTACGACTACTTCCTCGGCGGCAAGGACAACTTCGCCTCCGACCGGGCGGTCGCCGACATGGTGCTGCAGCTCGTCCCGGAGGCGCCGGTCGTCGCCCAGGGCAACAGGATCGCGATCGAACGCGCCGTGCGCTGGATGGCGGAGCAGGGCATCACGCAGTTCGTCGACATCGGCTCCGGCCTGCCGACCGCGTCCAACGTGCACCAGTACGCCAAGGACGCCAACCCGGACTCGAAGGTCGTCTACATCGACAACGACCCGATCGTGCTCGCGCACGGCCGGGCGCTGCTGACCGAGGACGGCGTCGCCCGGTTCATCCAGGGCGACCTCTACGACGCCGAGAAGATCTTCAGCGATCCGCTGCTGACCGAGCTCGTCGACCCGTCGAAGCCCGTCGGGGTGATCCTCGCCGCGATCATCCACCACGTGCCCGACGAGAACGGCCCGCGCGACGTCGTGCGCCGGCTCCAGTCCCACCTCGCGCCCGGCAGCTTCGTGATGCTCACCCACCTGCACGACCTCCAGGACGACCCGCGCGTCGAGGAGGCCAAGAAGATCCTCCAGAGCGGCCTCGGCGGCTCGATCTTCCGCTCCAAGGAGCAGGTCCTGTCCTTCATGGACGGCCTCACCGTCCTGGACCCCGGCGTCGACTTCACCACCTCCTGGCGCCCCGACGGCCCCAGCGGCCCCCTCGAACACGAGCTCCACAAGCAGATGGTCGCCGTCCTCGGCCGCAAGGACGCCTGACCCCTCCGAAGTTCCTCCGGCAGGAGTGTCGAAGGACGGCGAACCCGTTCGTAGCCAGGGTGACAGACCGGCACAGGGCCGGTCGCCGCTCACCGGAGGCTCACATGTCCGTCGTCCTCGCCGCGCCCGCCAGGTCCCTCATCACCGCGGGGCTGACCGCCACGGCCGTCGCCGCGGCCGCCACCTCCGGAATCGCCGCCGCGGGCGGGTCGGCCGGAATCGGCCTCGAGGTCGGCGGCGCTCCCGTCCCGCCGTCCGGCTTCGCCGTGCTCACCGTCGTCTTCTCTCTCGCCGGCCTGGTGCTCGCGCTGGTGCTGGCGCGCACGGCGCGCCGCCCCCGGACGGCGTTCGTCCGTGCGACGATCGTGCTCACCGCGCTGTCTCTGGTGCCCGACGCGCTCGTGGACGCCGACTCCGCCACGAAGGCGCTGATGATGGTCACGCACCTGGTCGCCGCGGCCGTCGTGATCCCGGCGATCGCCCGCCGCCTGGCCGCCTGACCCCGACGTGATCCGAAGGTGAGGAGCAACCCGTGAAGCAGTACCTGCTCGCCGTCCAGTTCGACGAGAGCGCGCCGTGGCCGACGGAGGAGGAGGTCCGGGCGCAGCAGGACCGCACGACCGCGGTCACCGAGGAGATGCGCGCCGCCGGTGCCTGGGTGTTCGTCGGCGGCCTGCTGCCCTCGCACGCCACCACGGTCGTCCGTCCGGGGGCCGGCTCGGCGACCGTGACCGACGGGCCGTTCGCCGAGACCAAGGAGCAGCTCGGCGGGTTCTGGGTCATCCGGTGCGACGACCTCGACCAGGCGCTCCTGTGGGCCGAGAAGTGCGCGCAGGCCTGCGGGTCGCCGATCGAGGTGCGCCCTTTCGAACACGCGCGGAAGGGGTGAGCGCGGATGGACCTGGACGGTGTCTACCGGGCGGAGTACGGGCGGTGCGTGGCCACGCTGACGCGGATGCTCGGTGACATCGGGCTCGCCGAGGAGGCCGTTCAGGACGCGTTCGCGGTGGCGCTCCAGAAGTGGGAGGAGCCGCCGCCCAATCCCGGGGCGTGGATCGTGACGACCGCGCGCAACCGGGCGATCGACCGGCTGCGCCGGGAGTCCACGCGCGAGGCCCGCCACGCGCAGGCCCTGCTGCTCAGCGAGCCGGGGCCGCCCGAGGAGACGGGGCCCGTGCGCGACGACCAGCTCCGCATGATCTTCACCTGCTGCCATCCGGCGCTGCCGCCCCTCGCCCGGACCGCGCTGACGCTGCGCCTGCTCGGCGGGCTGGAGGTTCCGGAGATCGCGCGTGCCCACCTGGTGCCGGAGGCGACGATCTCCCAGCGGATCGTCCGGGCCAAGAAGAAGATCCGCGACGCCGGCATCCCCTACCGGGTGCCGCGCGCCGCCGAGCTCCCCGACCGGCTGTCCTCGGTGCTCGCCGTGCTCTACCTGATCTTCAACGAGGGGTACACCGCGACCTCGGGTGAGCTGGTGCGCTCCGGGCTGTGCCTGGAGGCCGTCCGGCTGACGCGGGCGCTCGCCGAGCTGATGCCCGACGAGCCGGAGGTGACCGGGCTGCTGGCGCTGCTGCTCCTCACCGAGGCCCGGCGGCCCGCCCGGGTGGGGCCCGCCGGGGAACTGGTGGTGCTCACCGAGCAGGACCGGTCGCTGTGGGACCGGGAGCTGATCGCCGAGGGGCACGCGCTGGTGCGGGAGTGCCTGCGCGGCGGCCGGCCGGGGCCCTACCAGATCCAGGCCGCGATCGGCGCGGTGCACACCGACGGGGCCTCGACCGACTGGAAGCAGGTGCTGGCGCTCTACGACCAGCTCGCCGCGGTCGCGCCGACGCCGGTCGTGGCGCTCAACCGGGCGATCGCGGTCGGCGAGGTCCACGGGCCCGCCGCGGCGCTCGCCGACCTGGACGGGCTGGACCTGCCGGGCTACCACCTGCTGCCGGCCGCCCGCGCCGACCTGCTCACCCGCCTCGACCGGATCCCGGAGGCCCTCGCCGCCTACGACGAGGCGATCGCCCTGGCGGGCAACGACGCCGAGAAGGCCTTCCTGGAGGGCCGGCGGGCGCGCCTGACGCCCTGACCGTCCGGCGCGATCGCGGTGGCTCAGGGCTGGGCCGGTCCCTGCCCTCCGCCGCCCTGACCCTGGCCGCCGCCCTGACCGCCGAAGCCGCCGGGGCGGAGGCCGCCGCCCTCGGTGACGGTCGTGGCCTCGATGGTGCCGTCGGAGCCCGCCTGGCCCACGACGACGATCGTGGCGCCGTTCTTGAGATCGGAGGCCTTGCCCTCCTTCGACACCGTGATCTTCGTCGTGCCGGTGGACTTGACCTTGATCGTCTGGCCGTCGCGGGTCTGGAGGTAGATGGTGTCGCCCTCGACCTTGGTGACGGTGCCGGTGGTGAAACCGCCGCCCTGGCCGCCGCCCCCGCCGAAACCGCCCCCGCCGCCGTTCTGACCGTTCTGGCCACCTTGGCCGCCGCCGAAGCCGCCGTTCTGGCGGTTGAAGCCGCCCGGGCGGTTGGCGTTCTGGCCGCCGGGGAACGCCGAGCTCTGGCCGTCGTCCTTGCCCCACGCCTTGTCGGCCTGGATGCCGCCGACGAACCCGGCGACGGCCACGACCGCGGCCGTGAGGATCAGCGTGGCTCCGGGGAGCTTGAAGCGCTGGGGCTTGGGAGCCAGCTCGGTGTCCAGGTCGCCCTGGAACGGCGAGGTCTCCAGGATGTCCTCGGACGCTCCGGGGTGGTTCTCGCCGGAATTCTTCTCAGTCATGGGTGGCTCACTCGTGTCGGAGGGCTTCGATGGGACGGAGGTTGGCAGCGCGGTTGGCCGGATAACTGCCGAAGAACAGGCCGATGACGACCGAGACGCCCAGGGCGAGCGCGATCGACGACGGCACGATGACGGGTTCGACCCCGACGATGGTGAACTGGCTGCCGATCACCCCGGCGGCGACGCCGAGCACCCCGCCGACCAGCGACAGCACGGTCGCCTCGGCGATGAACTGCCCGAGGATCGCCCCCTTCGGAGCACCGATCGCCTTCCGGATGCCGATCTCACGCGTCCGCTCGGTCACGGTCACGAGCATGATGTTCGTGACCCCGATCCCGCCGACCAGCAGCGAGATCGCCGCCACCGCGCCCAGCAGCACCGTGAACGTCTTGCTCGAGTCCTCGACCGCGGACTGGAGGCTCGCCTGGTTGAAGACCTGGAAGTCCGAGGTCGTCCCGGTGATCTCGTGCCGCTGGTTGAGGATCTCGGTGACCTCCGCCTGGGCGGCGTCGACCTTCTCCGGGGTCTTCGCCTGGACGACGATCTGGCTGAGCGACCCGTAGGACGTCAGGGTGCCCTGGACGGCGCTGATCGGGGCGATGGCCACGTCGTCGGCGTCCTGGAATCCGGTCGAGGACGACCCGGACGCCGCCAGCACCCCCACCACGGTGAAGTAGGTGCCGTTGACGTTGATCTTCTTGCCGAGCGGGTCGACCGTGCCGAACAGGTCGGTGACGACCGTCCGGCCGATGACGACGACCTTGTTCCCGGCCGTCACGTCCGCGCCGGTGAAGCTCGCGCCGCGCTCCACGACCTTGTTGGCGGGCTTGAAGTAGGTCGGCGCGGTGCCGACGAACTGGCTGATGGAGTGGCTGGTGCCCGCGTAGGTCGCGGTCGCGGAGGAGGCGTTGACGACCGGGGAGGCGCTCTCGACCGAGGGCGACTCCGTCAGGGCCCTGGCGTCGTCCAGGGTGAGCTTCTTGGCCTGGGTGCGCGGCCCCGTCGAGCCCTGCTGCTGCCCGCCTCCGCCGAAGCCGCCGCCCCGCCCGGTGGTGCTGGTCGAGACCGTCAGCGAGCCGGCGCCGAGCCGGGTGATGCTGTTCTTCACCTTGATCGACGAGCCGTTGCCGACCGCGACCAGCAGGATGACCGCGCCGACCCCGATGAGGATGCCGAGGGTGGTCAGGCCGCTGCGCAGCTTGTTCGCCGACAGCCCGCGCAGCGCGAACCGCAGGATCTCCCAGAGGTTCATCGGACCGAGTCCTCGACAATCTCTCCGTCGACGAGGCGGATCACCCGCCGGGCGCGGGCGGCGACCTCGTCCTCGTGGGTGATGAGCGCGATGGTGCGGCCCGCGCGTGACAGCCGGTCCAGGACATCCAGGACGTCCCGGGTGGAACGGGTGTCGAGGTTGCCGGTCGGCTCGTCGGCGAGCAGCAGGGCGGGCGAGGTGACCAGGGCGCGGGCCACGGCCACGCGCTGCTGCTGGCCGCCGGACAGCTCGTTCGGCTCGTGCTCGACCCGGTCCGCGAGCCCGACCAGGTCCAGGGCTGCCAGGGCGCGTTTCCTGCGCACGGCCCCCTTGATCCCTCCGTAGGCGAGCGGCAGCTCGACGTTGGCCAGCGCGGACATCCGCGGGATCAGGTTGAAACTCTGGAAGATGAACCCGATCCTGCGGTTGCGCAGGATCGAGAGCTGGTGCTCGTCCAGATGACGGACGTCGTTGCCGTCGAGGAGGTAGCGGCCCTCGGTGGGGACGTCGAGGCAGCCGAGAATGTTCATCAGGGTCGACTTGCCGGAACCCGACTGGCCCATGATCGCGACATAGTCGCCGCGCTCGACCCTCAGGGAGACCCCGCGCAGGGCGCGCACCCGCGTCTCCCCCTGGCCGTAGACCTTGGTGACGTCCCGGACGTCCAGGACGGGGGCGGTCACGGGCGGGTTCCGGCCCGGGGGACGGCGCCCCCGCCGCCGAGGCCGCCTCCGCCGAACCCGCCGCCACCGGGCCCGCCGCCGGGGAAGCGGCTGTTGTTGGTGCCGGTGGAGGCCTGTGTGACGATCTGGACCTGGTCGCCCTCGTTCAGCCCCTCGACGATCTCGGTCCCGGCGTCGCCGGAGATGCCGATGGTGACCGTCCTGGAGACCGGCTCGCCGTTCTCCAGGACGGTCACGGTGCTGGCACCGCCGACGGTGCGGACGGCGGCGGCCGGCACGTACAGGACGCCCTTGCGGGCGGCGGTCGTGACGGTCACGGTCGAGGTCTGGCCGATGCGGATCTTCGCCGGGGGCTTGGTCAGCTTCACCACGACGGTGTAGGAGACCACGTTGCTGGTGGTCGTCGCGGTCGTGCCGATCGAGGTGACCTTGCCCGCCGCGGTGACCCCGGCGAGCGCGTCGAAGGTGATCGCGGCGGTCTGGCCGACCTTCAGCTTGGTCGTGTCGGCCTCGGTGAAGGAGCCGTCGACCTCGAGCCTGGTCGTGTCGGCCAGCTCGATGAGCGCCGACTGCGTCGAGGAGCCCGTCGAGCCGGCCGCCGATCCGGAGTTCTGGCCCGCGGCCCCGTTGACGGCCGTGACCGTCCCGGTGAAGGGGGCGCGCAGCACGGTCGCGGTGACGGCGCGCTGGGCGCTGTCGTAGGCGTTCTTGGCCTGGACGTACTGGGCGTACCCCTGCGAGGTGGTCGTGTCGGCGTCGGCGGCGACGCTGAGGTTCGCCCGGGCCAGGTCCAGGTTCTCCTGTGCCTCGGTCGGGTCGAGCGCGGCGAGCTTCTGGCCCTTCTTCACCTTCTGGCCGACCCTGACGTAGACCTTCTTGATCGTCCCGGAGCCGCTGAAGGCGAGCGAGCCCGTCCGGGAGCTGGCGATCGCGCCGGACGCCGAGACGTCCGCGCTGAGGTCTCCCCTGGCGACGGTGACCGTCCGGGAGGTCGTCGTGGTCCCGCCGGCGCCGTCCTCGCCCAGCGAGACGTAGGCGAGGGCGGCTCCGCCGGTCAGCAGCACGCCGAGCGTGCCGTTGACCAGGACGGTCCGGCGGGTCAGAGGGGCTTTCATGCCCGGCAGCATCTTGCGCCCCTCTGGGGGAAAGGTAATCGGACTATGAGAGATTCATGAGACCTGCGCGTTTCATCAGATCTTGACCTCTACCGTCACGCCCTGCCCCGCTCTGGCCTTGGCGGGAACGCTGCTCAGCTCGATCCCGACGGCGTACTGGACGACCGTCGTGGACGACTGGGTCTGCGGGCCCTGGGCGGTGGTCTCGCTGGTCGAGCTGACCGGGACCGGCGCGATCGACACGACTTCGCCGGTGACGGTCTTGCCCAGCGAGTCGAAGGTCACCGAGGCCTTCTGACCCTTCTTGAGGCGGGTGGTGTCGGCCTCGGTGAAGTCGGCGGTGACCGTGAGGTCGCTCAGGTCGGTGAGCGTCACGACCGATGTCCCCGCCTGGGCCTCGGCGCCCTTGGTCGCCGAGACCGCGGTGACGGTCCCGGCGAACGGGGCGACGATCTTCGTGCCGGTCAGGGCGCGGTCGGCCTTGTTGTAGGCGTTCCTGGCCTGCACGTACTTGGCGTAGGCCGACTTGTAGGCGGTGTCGCTCGTGGACTTGGCCCCGGCCTTGTCCAGCGCGTCGCCCGCCTCGGTGAGGCCGAGGTAGGCGGCGTGGACGTTCTGCTGGGCCTCGGTGGAGTCGACCCGCGCGATGACGTCGCCCTTGCCGACCTTGTCACCGGCCTCGACGTTCAGGACGGTGACCGTCCCGGCGGTCGTGAACGACAGGTCGCGGACACGGGCGGCCTCGACCGTCCCGGAGGCCGAGACGCTCCCCGAGGCGGCGACGGCCGCGGCGGACACGCCCGGGTCCGGGGTCGCGGCGGCGGTGGCCGGGGATGAGCCGTCACCGCCGCCGAACACCGCGACGCCCGCGCCCACCAGGGCGATCCCCAGCACACCGCCGGCGATGGCGGTCTTCTTCCTGTTCAACGATCCCATGGCGGTGAGCCTTCAGTACCTCTCTGAGAATGGGCTTAATCAGCCGGTCGGCTGGGACGAGGGCTGCCCGCCCCCGCCGGGGCCGCCGCCCTGGCCGGGTCCGCCCTGGCCGCCGTCCGGGCGGAGGGAGGCGCACGCCTGCATGGCCTTCTGCTGCTCGGCCGACATCGAGGGGCGCCCGCTGGGCTGCCCGGACGGACGGCCGGTCGGCTGCCCGCTCGGACGGCCGGTCGGCCGGGTGCCGTCGCCCCCGGCGCCGCCCTGCCCGCGGTCGGGCATGGTGACGCCGTTCTCCTTCAGGCAGGCGGTGAAGGCCGCCATCGGGTCGTCGCCGGACGTGCCGCCCGACCCGGAGCCGGAGTCCGAGCCGCCGCACGCGGCGGCCAGCAGCAGGGAGCCCGCGACGGCGGGGACGGCGAGGAGCTTGGTGAGGGACTTCATGTCAGTTTCCGTTCGTCGAGGGCGGGCCGCCCGTGCCGGATCCACCGGTGCCTGATCCACCCATGCCTGATCCCTCGGTGACCGTGGTGGCCGTGAGGGTGCCGTCGCTGCCGGTCTCTCCGCGCACGACGATGTTCGATCCGCTCTTGAGGTCGGTGACCTTGCCCGACTCGCTGAGGGTGATCTTGGTGGAACCGCTGGTCTTGATCTTGACGGTCTTGCCGTCGGAGGTCTTGAGGTAGACGTAGCCGCCCTCGACCTTGGTGACCGTTCCGGTGGTGAGACCACCGCCGGACTGGCCGCCGTTCTGGCCTCCGCCGAAGCCGCCGAAGCCGCCGGGGCGCTGCGCCGCGGACGGCGTTCCGCCCTGGCCGCCCCCGGAGCCGGAGTCCGAGCCCCAGCTCTTGTGGGCCTGGACGCCACCGAGGAACCCGGCTACGGCGACGATCCCCGCGGTCAGGTAGACCGTCGCGCCGGGCGGCCTCATCCTCTGGGGCTTCGCCGCGAGGTGCGCGTCGAGGTCGCCGTCGAAGGGCGACTCCGCCAGGACCGCGTCCGCCGGGACCGTTTCCGCGGGGCCGGTCGCGACGTCGGATCTGTGTCGTTTCCTGTTCATCACTCCGCCTCCTTACTGGTGTCGCAGGGCTTCGATGGGGCGCAGTCCCGCGGCGCGGTTGGCCGGGTAACTGCCGAAGAACAGGCCGATCGCGACCGAGACGCCCAGGGCGAGCGCGATCGACGACGGCACGATGACGGGCTCGACGCCCACGATCTTGAACTGGCTGCCGCCGACCCCGGCGAGCACGCCGAGCACCCCGCCGCTGAGCGACAGGACCGTCGCCTCAGCGATGAACTGCCCGAGGATCGCCCCCTTCGGAGCGCCGATCGCCTTCCGGATGCCGATCTCACGGGTCCGTTCCGTGACCGTCACGAGCATGATGTTCGTGACCCCGATCCCGCCGACCAGCAGCGAGATCGCCGCGACCGCGCCGAGGAGCACCGTGAAGGTCTCGCTCGAGTCGGCGACGGCCGACTGGAGGCTGGCCTGGTTGAAGACCTGGAAGTCCGAGGTCGTCCCGGTGATCCCGTGCCGCTGGTTGAGCACCGAGGTGACCTCGGCCTGCGCGGCGTCCACGTCGTCGGCCGAGACGGCCTGCACGACGATCTGCGAGACCGAGCCGTAACTGGTCAGGGTCCCCTGGACGGCCGTGAGCGGGGCGACGGCCACGTCGTCGGCGTCCTGGAATCCGGTCGAGGACGATCCGGCCTCGGCCAGCACGCCCACGACCGTGAAGTAGGTGCCGTTGACGTTGATCTTCTTGCCGAGCGGGTCGACCTGGCCGAAGAGGTCCTCGACCACGGTCTGCCCGATGACGGTGACCTTGGCGCCGGACTTCACCTCGGCGTCGGTGAACATCCGCCCGGTGGCGACCTTCTTGCTGGCCGCCTCGAAGTAGCCGGGATAGGTGCCGACGAACTGGCTGATGGAGTGGCTGGTGCTGCCGTAGGTCGTGGTGGCCGAGGAGGCGTTGACGACCGGCGACGAGCTCTTGACGTGCGGGGCGTTCACCGGGTCCACCAGGGCCCCCGCGTCGGCGACCGATAGCTTCTTCGCCTGGGTCATCGTGGTCGAAGCACGCGAGGTGGAGGAGGAGACGGTCAGCGCCCCCGCCCCCAGCGACGAGATGCTGCTCTTGATCTTGACGGACGAGCCGTTGCCGACCGCGACCAGCAGGATGACCGCGCCGACGCCGATGAGGATGCCGAGCATCGTCAGGCCGCTGCGCAGCTTGTTCGCCGACAGCCCGCGCAGCGCGAACCGCAGGATCTCCAGGGGCCTCATCGCACTCCCCCGCTCAGCAGGCTCGGCGGCGGGCCCTCGACGGGCGCCTGGCGGCGGTCGTCGATGACGTCGCCGTCGACCAGCCGGATCACCCGCTTGGCGCGGGCCGCGACCTCGTCCTCGTGCGTGATCAGGGCGACGGTCCGCCCCGACAGCGACATCTGGTCCATGATGTCGAGGACGTCGCGGGTCGACTGGGAGTCCAGGTTGCCCGTCGGCTCGTCGGCGAGCATCAGCGCGGGCGAGGTCACCAGGGCGCGGGCCACGGCCACGCGCTGCTGCTGGCCGCCGGACAGCTCGTTCGGCTCGTGACCCATCCGGTCGCCGAGACCGACCAGGCCCAGCGCGGCGACCGCCCTGCGCCTGCGCTCGGCCGGCCGGACGCCCCCGTAGGCGAGCGGCAGCTCGACGTTGGCCAGTGCGGACATCCGCGGGATCAGGTTGAAGCTCTGGAAGATGAACCCGATCTTCCGGTTCCGCAGGACGGACAGCTGGTGCTCGTCCAGGACGCCCACGTCGGTGCCGTCGAGCAGGTAGCTGCCCTCCGAAGGGATGTCGAGGCAGCCGAGGATGTTCATCAGGGTCGACTTGCCGGAACCCGACTGGCCCATGATCGCGACATAGTCGCCGCGTTCGACCGTCAGGGAGACCCCGCGCAGGGCGTGCACGGTCGTGTCGCCCTGGCCGTAGACCTTGGTGACGTCCCGGACGTCCAGGACGGGGGCGCTCATCGGCCGCCTCCGGGAGGCCCGCCCATGCCGCCGCCGGTTCCGCCGCCGCCGAACCCGCCCGCGCCTCCGCCTCCGAAGCCGCCGCGCTGGTTGGTCGTGGACGAGCCGCCCGTGGTGGTGACGATCTGGACGGTGTCGCCCTCCTCGAGCCCAGAGGTGATCTCCGTGCCCGACGTGCCGGTGATCCCCGTCTGGACGGTCTTCACCGTGGCCTTGCCGTTCTCCAGGACGGTCACGCTGCTCTGGCCGCCCGCGGTCGAGACCGCCGCGGCCGGCACGTAGAGCGCGTCGTCCTTGGAAGCCGTGGTGACGACCGCGCTGGCCGTCTGGCCGAGCCTGACCTTGGCGGGCTTTCCGCTCAGGGTGATGGTCACGGTGTAGGAGACGACGTTGTTCGAGGTCGTGGACTGCGAGTCGATGTCGGTGACCTTGCCGGTCGCGGTGACGCCGGTCAGGGCGTCGAAGCTGATCGCGGCGCTCTGGCCGACCTTCAGCTTGGTCGTGTCGGCCTCGGTGAAGGAGCCCTCGACCTTGTACTTGGAGGTGTCGGACAGCTCCATGAAGCCGCTGGAGGTCGTCGAGGTGCTGGAGGTGCTCCCCGTGCCGGTGCTCGCGCTGGACTCGCCGCTGGAACTGCCGCCCTCGGCGCCGTTGACGGCGGTGACCGTCCCGGCGTAAGGGGCCGTCAGCACGGTGTCGTCGAGCGTCCTGACGGCCTTGTCATAGGCGTTCTTGGCCTGCACGTAGGTGCTGTAGCCCTGCGAGGTGGAGGTGTCGGAGTCGTCGGCGACGTCCAGGGACGCCTGGGCCGACTTCAGGTCCTCCAGCGCCTCGGTCTGGTCGAGCCTGGCGAGCTTCTGGCCCTTCTTGACCTTCTGGCCGAGCTTGACGTAGATCTCGTCGACGGTCCCGGAGGCGCCGAAGCTGAGCGCGGTGGACTTCCCGGCCTCGATGGAGCCGGAAGCCGACACCGTCGAGACGAGGGTGCCGCGCGCGACGGTGACCGTGCGGGACGACGTCGCCGCCGCTCCGCCCCCGTCGCCGCCGAGCGACACATAGGCGAGGCCGACCCCGCCGGTCAGCAGCACGCCGAGCGTGCCGTTGACCACCAGGGCGCGGCGGGAGATGAGGGATTTCATGTTCGATGAGGCTGCCGACGGCGTCTGGGGCGACGGTGATCGCCGACTGAGAGCGCCATGAGATCGTCGTCGTGCCGGACTCACACTGGTTTAATCCGCGCCGAGCAGGCTGTCCGGCATGAGATTCCCCCGGATCACCGCGTTGTCGCTGGCCGCGGCCGTGGCCGTCGCGCCGGTTGCCGCACACGCCGCGGAAGGCGACGCTGGCCGGGTGACGGCCACGAACATCGACACGAGCCTCGAGACCAGCCTCGCCAAGAGCCTGAAGAAGTACATGGCGGGCCGGTCCGGCCAGGCGTCGGTGTCGGTCACCGATCTCACGACCGGCCGCTCCTACACCTACAACGGCGGGCTGCGGACCGCGACCGCCAGCGTGGTCAAGGTCGACATCCTGGCGTCGCTGCTGCTGCGCGCCCAGGACCGCGGCCGGTCGCTGACCTCCTCGGAGCGGGCCCTGGCGAGCCGGATGATCCGCTACAGCGACAACGACGCCGCGACCTCGCTGTTCAACCTGGTCGGCGGCCGCGGCGGGCTCGTCCGTTACAACAGGCGGCTGGGCCTGAAGCAGACCACGCCGTCCTACGCCTGGGGCGCGACGACGACCAGCGCCGCCGACCAGGTCAGGCTGCTGAAGGCTTTCACCTCGGCCAAGAGCAGGATCAAGCCGGCGAACCGCAGGTACGCCCTGGGGCTCATGCACACCGTGACCGCCTCCCAGTCCTGGGGCGTGAGCGCGGCGGCGAAGAAGGGCGACTACGTGGCCCTCAAGAACGGCTGGCTGCCCCGCCCGGTGGACGGCGGCCGCTGGACGATCACCACCGTCGGCAGGGTCAGGGGCCACGGCCATGACTACCTGATCGCGGTGATCTCCCGCCGCAACTCCTCGATGGGGTCGGGGATCACCACGGTCGAGCATCTCGCCAGGGCCGTGGCCAGGGGTCTTACTTAGGCACGTCGCGCAGCATGCAGGTGAGGCGGGCGGTGCAGAGCCTGCGGTCCTGCTCGTCGGTGATGATGATCTCGAAGGTCGCCAGCGACCTGCCGCCGTGCAGCCTGGTCGCGACCCCGGTCACATAGCCCTCGGAGGCGCTGCGGTGATGGGTGGCGTTGATCTCGATGCCGACCGCGATCCGCCCCTCACCGGCGTGGATGGCCGAGCCCACGGAGCCGAGCGTCTCGGCCAGGACGCAGGAGGCCCCACCGTGCAGGATCCCGTAGGGCTGGGTGTTGCCCTTGACCGGCATCCGGCCGACGACCCTGTCCGCGCTCGCCTCCATGAACTCGATCCCCATGGTCTTGGCGAGGTCACCGAGCGGGTTGTCCGCTCCTGCGAGGGCCGATGAATCCGTCACGCTGTCAACTCCTGGCAATCGTCCGGGCGCCACGCGGCGCCATTGTCCACAACGGAAAGGAAAGTGTCCGAGGTCGAGACTAGGCTTTGAGCGTGGCGAACTCCGAACCGACCCCTCAGACCCTGCTCCTGCTCGACGGGCATTCCCTTGCCTACCGGGCGTTCTTCGCGCTTCCGGTGGAGAACTTCTCGACGACGACGGGGCAGCACACCAACGCGGTGTTCGGCTTCACCTCGATGCTGGTGAACGTGCTGCGCGAGGAGAAGCCCACCCATGTGGCGGTCGCCTTCGACCGTTCGGAGCCGACCTTCCGGCACACGGCCTACGACGAGTACAAGGCCGGGCGGGCCAAGACCCCCGACGAGTTCCGGCCCCAGGTGCAGCTGATCGGGGAGATGCTCGACACCCTGCGGATCCAGCACCTGTCGGTGGCGGGGTTCGAGGCCGACGACCTGATCGCGACCCTGGCCACGCAGGCCTCCGAGCAGGGCATGAAGGTACTGATCGTCACCGGTGACCGCGACGCCTTCCAGCTCGTCGACGACAACACGACCGTGCTGTACCCGGTCAAGGGCGTCTCGGTGCTGGCCCGGATGGACCCGGCGGCCGTCGAGGCCAAGTACGGGGTCGGCCCGCAGCGCTACCGGGAGCTGGCGGCCCTGGTCGGCGAGTCCAGCGACAACCTGCCCGGCGTGCCGGGCGTGGGGCCCAAGACCGCCGCCAAGTGGCTGACGGCCTACGACGGACTCGACAACCTGGTCGCCAGGGTCGACGAGATCAAGGGCAAGGCCGGCGAGAGCCTCCGCGAGCACCTCGGCTCGGTCCTGCGCAACCAGCAGATCAACAAGCTCGACTGCGACGTCCCGCTGGAGGCCTCCCCCGCCGACCTCACCATCGGCGACTGGCAGCGCGAGGAGATCCAGGCCCTGCTCGACACCCTGGAGTTCCGGGGCGAGCTGCGCGAGCGGCTGTTCACCACGCTCGGCGAGAACGTCGTCGAGGCCGAGGAGGGCTTCGCCGTCGACCTGACCCTGCCCGAGCCCGGAGCGCTCGGCGACTGGCTGGCCGAGCACGGGAACTCCGGCCGCACCGGCGTGGCCGTCCAGGGGCGCTGGGGGCGCGGCACGGGCGAGCTCAGCGCCGTCGCGCTGGCCGCGGGTGACGGCGCCGCCGTCCACTTCGACCCCGCCGCCCTGACGCCCGAGGACGAGTCCGCGCTGGCCGCCTGGCTCGCCGACCCCGCAGCGACCAAGATCCTGCACGACGCGAAGGGCCCGCTGCTGGCGTTCGCGGCCCGCGGCCTCACCCTGGCCGGGATCACCGACACCGCGCTGGCCTCCTACCTGGTCGCCCCCGACCAGCGGGCCTACGACCTGGGCGAGCAGGTGCTGCGCTACCTGCACCGCGAGCTGCGCGAGGAGGCCGAGGAGTCCGGCCAGCTCAGCCTGGACGGCGGTGACGAGGACTCGGCGGCCCAGGAGCTGGCCGTCCGGGCGATGGCCGTGGTCGACCTGGCCGACGCGCTGAGCGGCGAGCTGGAGCGGCGGGGCGCGACCCGGCTGCTCGGCGAGATGGAGCTGCCGCTGCTCGACATCCTCGCCGGGATGGAGCAGGCGGGCATCGCGGTCGACAACGACCGTCTCGCGGGGCTGTCGGCCACGCTCGGCGGGCAGGCCAAGGAGGTCGAGCAGGGCGCGTTCGACGCGGTCGGCCACGAGTTCAACCTGGGGTCCCCCAAGCAGGTCCAGCAGGTGCTGTTCGACGAGCTGAACCTGCCGAAGACCAAGAAGACCAAGACCGGCTACACGACCGACTCCGAGGCGCTGACCACGCTCCTGGAGCGCGACGGGCATCCGGTCCTGGAGCGGATCCTGCGCTGGCGCGAGGTCGCGAAGCTGAAGTCGATCGTCGACTCGCTGATCCCGCTGGCCGACGACACCGGCCGGATCCACACGACCTTCAACCAGACCGTAGCGGCCACCGGGCGCCTGTCCTCGACCGACCCGAACGTGCAGAACATCCCGGCCCGCACCGAGGAGGGCCGCCAGATCCGCGAGGCCTTCACCGTGGGCGCGGGGTACGAGTGCCTGCTGACCGCGGACTACAGCCAGATCGAGCTGCGGATCATGGCCCACCTGTCCGGGGACCGGGCGCTGATCGAGGCGTTCGAGTCGGGCGCCGACTTCCACACGATCACCGCGGCGAAGGTGTTCTCGGTCGAGCCCGAGAGCGTCACGACCGAGCTGCGCAGCAAGATCAAGGCGATGAACTACGGGCTGGCCTACGGGCTGTCGGAGTTCGGCCTGGCCGGCCAGCTCCGGATCTCCCCCGGCGAGGCCAAGCAGCTCAAGGAGGAGTACTTCGAGGTCTTCGGCGGCATCCGCGACTACCTCGCCTCCGTGGTCGTCGTGGCCCGCCGCGACGGCTACACCGAGACCATCCTCGGCCGCCGCCGCTACCTGCCCGATCTCAACTCCGACAACCGGCAGCGCCGCGAGATGGCCGAGCGGATGGCGCTCAACGCCCCGATCCAGGGGTCGGCCGCCGACATCATCAAGGTCGCGATGATCAAGGTGGACGCGGCGCTCAGGGCGTCGGGGCTGAGCTCGCGGATGCTGCTCCAGGTCCACGACGAGCTCATCTTCGAGGTCTCCCCCGGCGAGCTGGAGCCGCTCCAGGCGCTGGTCCGCAAGGAGATGGAGGCGGCCTACGCCCTCACCGCCCCGCTGGAGGTCTCGATGGGCCACGGACGGAGCTGGTACGACGCCGCGCACTGACGGCCCGAGCCCGTCCCGGCCACCGTGGCGGTCACCACAAATAGCCCCATAGCATGACGATTTAGACCACATGGTCGCCTAACGTGTTTCCGTTCGGAAACCGGGGGGTCGGCTCGTGCGTCGCATCGTTCTACTGATCATCGGGCTGGCCGTGGTGGCCGCCGTGGCCGTGCAGCTCGTGCGGCCGGTGCCCGATCCGAAGGTGCGGCTGCTCGTCGCGGCCTCCTACACCTTCCCCGGGACCGCGCCCGTGCTGCCCTTCCCCGAGACCGGTGAGGCGGCCGTCGACGTGGGCGGGCTGGGGTCGCTCGGCACGTCCGGGGCGCAGACCCCGACGCCCACCGCGAGCGTCGCGAAGGTCATGACGGCTTATCTCTTCCTCAGGGACCATCCGCTCAGCGCGGGCGCCGACGGCCCTACCTTCACCGTCTCGCCCGAAGAGGCGGCCCGGCTCGACTGGCGCAAGGAGCGCGACGAGTCGCTGATCGACGTGAAGCCGAACGAGCCGTTCACGGTCCGCAAGGCCCTCCAGGCGCTGATGACCGTCTCGGCCAACAACATCGCCCACGAGATCGCCCGCTGGGACTCCGGCGACGAGGCCGCCTTCCTGGCGAAGATGAACGGCGCCGCCCGCGACCTCGGCATGACCACCACCACCTACACCGACCCCAGCGGCTACGACCCCTCCACCGTCAGCACGGCGGCCGACCAGGTCAAGCTGCTGAAGGCCGCCTTCGCGCTGCCGGAGTTCGAGCAGATCGTCAGCCTGCGCTCCTACACCGACGTCAGCGGCGAGCCCAAGTCCGCGGGCAACCAGCTCCTCGGCGAGGACGGCGTCATCGGCGGCAAGACCGGCTACACCAGCGTCGCGGGGGCCAACTTCGTGTTCGCCTCGCGCGAGACCGAGGGCACCTCCAGCACCCTGATCATCGGTGCGGTCATGCACCAGCCTTCCGGGCTGGGCGCCGCTCCCGCCCTGGAGGCGGCCCGCCTGCTCATCCGGTCGGCCAGAACCGCGATCACCGGCTACCGCCTCGCCGCCAAGGGCGATCCGGTCGGCTGGCTCGACGACGGGCTCGGCGGGCTCACCCGGCTGCTCCCGCCAGCGGACGTCACGGTCCTCGGCTGGCCCGGTCTGACCGTGCCGATCAGGATCGCGCTCAGCGGTCCCGCCACGGCCACCCTGGACACCGGCGGCGGCCCGGTCGTCCTGTCCCCCGAGAGGACCCCGGAGGACCCGTCCGTCCTGGACCGCCTCACCCGTCTCGGATGACCGCCGCATCCGGGGCATGACCCTGTGGAACAACGGCCTCGCTGTGGATAAGCCTGTGGGTTTCGGTCTGTTTGGTACCCGGTCGCCCGAAGGCTTTGCGCCGGACCCTCCCCGGTCGCTACCGTGTCATCCAAGGGCCTGGAATCCGCTGAGTAGATAACGCATACGACCGGGGAAGGGGTGTGCGGCCCCAAAGGCGGCTTCCAGGCCCATTCTTCTTTTCGGATGTCCGCTACAGGACCTTGGAGAGGAACTCCCGGGTCCTGGGGTGCTGGGGGTTGGCCAGGACCTCGCGGGGGGCGCCCTGTTCGACGACCACGCCGCCGTCCATGAAGACCAGGCTGTCGCCCACCTCGCGGGCGAAGCCCATCTCGTGGGTGACCACGACCATGGTCATGCCGTCCGCGGCGAGGCTCTTCATGACCTCCAGGACCTCGCCGACCAGCTCGGGGTCGAGCGCGGAGGTCGGCTCGTCGAAGAGCATCAGCGACGGGTCCATCGCGAGGGCACGGGCGATCGCGACGCGCTGCTGCTGCCCGCCCGAGAGCTGGGAGGGGTAGTTGCCCATCTTGTCGCCGAGGCCGACCCGGGTGAGCAGTTCCTCGGCCCGGGCCCTGCTCTGCGCCTTGGGCAGCTTCTTCACCCGGCAGGGCGCCTCCATGACGTTCTCGAGCGCCGTCATGTGCGGGAAGAGGTTGAACCGCTGGAAGACCATGCCGATCTCGCGGCGCTGCTCGGAGACCTCGCGGTCGCGGAGCTCGTAGAGCTTCCCGTTCTTCTCCCGGTAGCCGACGAGGTGGCCGTTGACGTACAGCCGCCCGCCGCTGACCTTCTCCAGGTGGTTGATGCACCGCAGGAAGGTCGACTTGCCCGAGCCCGACGGCCCGACGACGCACATCACCTCACCGGCCCGCACCTCCAGGTCGATCCCCTTGAGGACCTCGACCTTGCCGAAGTACTTGTGGACGTTGTCGGCCTTGACCATCACGCCCGCCGGCACCTCCGAGGGGGTCTCCGCCGTCATCGGGTGCTCCCCTTCGCGTAGTACCGCTCGATGTAGTACTGGACGATCATCAGGACCGTGGTGAGCACCATGTACCAGAGGCAGGCCGCGACCAGCATCGGGAACAGCTGGAACTCCCGTGCGCCGACCGCCTGGAGCTGGAAGAACAGCTCGTTGGTGACCGGGACGTAGGCGACCAGCGCGGTGTCCTTCAACATGGAGATCGTCTCGTTGCCCGTGGGCGGGACGATCACGCGCATCGCCTGCGGCAGCACGATGCGGCGCAGGATCTGCAGCTTCGACATGCCGAGGGCGCTGGCGGCCTCGGTCTGGCCCTCGTCCACCGACAGCAGGCCTGCCCGGACGATCTCCGCCATGTAGGCGGCCTCGGACAGCGCCAGCGCGAGCAGGCCGGCCATGAAGCCGGTCATGATCGTGTTGGCGTCGATCGAGAAGAGCGTGCCGTGGATGTCCACGCCCATGAGGTCCGACAACTGCGCGGTGAACGGCAGGCCGAACCCGTACTCGGCGTACAGGACGCCCATGTTGCCGAACAGGACCATGAGCACGATGCGCGGGACGGCCCGGAAGAACCAGGTGTAGAGGAAGCCCACACCGCGGAGGACCGGGTTGTCCGAAAGGCGCATCACCGCGATGACGACGCCCAGCGCCACACCGATGACCATCGACAGGATCGTCAGGATGATCGTCGTCCGGACGCCCTCGATGACGGGCGGCCGGAAGGCGTTGTCGGCGATGAACGACCACTGGAAGTTCTTGTTCGTGACCAGCATGTGCACGAACTGGGCGGCCAGGATCGCGATGATCGCGACCGCCACCCACCTGCCCGGGTGCCGGACGGGCACGGCCTGAATGGCTTCAGGCCGTGCCCGTTCGGGCGACTTGTCCAGCGTCATCAGGATTCCGGGTCCACCGCGGGGTCGGTGGTCAGGGCGCCGCCCTCGACGCCCCACTTCTCGAGGATCGCCTTGTAGGTGCCGTCGGCGATGAGCGCCTTGGTGGCGCCCGCGATGGCGGCGGCCAGCGGGGAGCCCTTCTTCACGACGAAGCCGTAGGGGGCGGCGTCGTAGATGTCGCCGACCGCGGCGAGCGCACCGTTGGACTTCTTGACCGCGTAGGCCGCGATCGGGGAGTCGGCCAGGCCCGCTTCGTCCTTACCGGAGGCGACCGAGGCGGTCGCCTGATCCTGCTTCTGGTACTTGTCGATCGTGATCTTCGGCTTGCCTGCCTTCTCGCACTCCTTGGACTTGGCGGTCATCTCCTCGTCCTGGACCGTGCCGGTCTGGACGGCGATCTTCTTGCCGCAGACGTCCTTGGTGTCGATGGTGACGCCGTTCTTGGCGAACCAGAGCGTGCCGGCGCTGTAGTAGCTCACCATCGAGACCTGCTTGAGGCGCTCGGCGTTGATCGTGAAGGAGGAGACACCGACCTCGTACTTCCCGGCGGTGGAGACGCCGGGAACGATGTCGGTGAAGGAGCTGGTGACGAACTCGGCCTTCAGCCCCAGCTTGGCGGCGACGGCGTCGAAGAGTTCCTTGTCCCAGCCGATGACGGTCTTGCCGTCGGTGTCCAGATACTCGTTGGGGGCGTAGGAGGAGTCCACGCCGACCTTGATGACGCCATCGGCCTTCACGTCGGCCGGGACCTGGGCGGCGAGTGCCGTGTCGGGACCGCCGGTCGCGGTGATCGCGGGCTTGGCGGCGGCGTCGTCCTTGTCCTTCTCTCCGCAGGCGGCGAGGCCGAGGGAGCCCACGAGGACCAGGGCGCCCACGGCGATCGAGCGACTGGCCACAGAACCGGAAATCACAGGGCATTCCTCCAATGGCGGTACAGATCTCCAGAGATCCGGAGTTCGTGCAGAATATCTTTGCGTCGGGTCAGGTCAAACCGGTGAAGACTGTGTACCGATCGCGCTACGTCACTGTTATCCCGTTGATAGTGCGATCTAACGTCAATTCATGCTGAGGATCATGCGGCTCGCCCTTGTCCTGGCGCTCGCGGCGGGGTGCGGAGGCTCGCCGAAGGCACCGGCGCCGCAGCCGTCGGGCTACCGCGACGGGCTCGTCGAGTTCATCCCGCTGGGAGTGACCACCGGCATCACCTCGGTGATCGGGAGCCATGCCGACCTGCCGTCCAAGAACGGGCAGGTGGTGTTCGTCCGGCTGGCGGTGATCAACCACTACCGGACCTTCCACGACCTGGACGTGCGGAAACAACTCCTGGTCACTTCCGACGGCCGTCAGTGGGAGATCGACGGCCAGGCGACCAGCATCAAGCGCCAGCCGACCCGGCTGTCCCTCGGCTCCGGCAACAGGGTCGAGTTCGACCTCTACTACGACATACCGGCCACCGCACGGCCGAAGGAACTGCTGCTGTACGGCGAGCCGGTCACCGACCTGGGCGTCGCACTCCCGGAGGATCCGGGAGTGCGAGCGCCCCTGGCCGTGCCCTAGGCCGGTCAGCCCTTGCTCAGGTCGGGGCCCGTCTCCGGGCGGTCCTGAGGCTCGTCCGGCGGGACGTCCTGCGGCTCGGGGTCGCCGAGGTCGCCGCCCAGGTAGGCGGCGCGGACCTCGGGGTCGTCCAGCAGGTCGGAGGCGGGGGCGGACTTGACGATGCGCCCCGTCTCCAGCACGTAGGCCCGGTGGGCGAGCTTGAGCGCCTGCTGGGCGTTCTGCTCGACCAGCAGGACGGTCGTGCCGCGCCGGTTGATCTCCTCGATGATCGAGAAGATCTGCTGGACCAGCATCGGCGCCAGGCCCATCGACGGCTCGTCGAGCAGCAGGACCTTCGGGCGGGCCATGAGGGCGCGGCCGATGGCGACCATCTGCTGCTCACCGCCCGACATGGTGCCCGCCATCTGGTCGCGCCGCTCGGAGAGCCGCTCGAACAGGCCGAACACCTCGTCCATGTCCTTGGTGAGGTCGCCCTTGCGGGTGTAGGCGCCCATCATCAGGTTCTCGCGGACCGTCATGCCGGGGAAGACGCCCCGGCCCTCGGGCGACTGCCCGATGCCCGCGACCACGCGCTTGTGGCCGGCCATCCTGCTGATGTCCTGGCCGTCGAACCAGACCGAGCCGCGCGACAGCGGCCGCAGGCCCGAGATGGTCTTCAGCGTGGTCGACTTGCCGGCGCCGTTCGCGCCGATGAGCGTCACGATCTCGCCCTCGGCGACCTCGACCGAGATGCCCTTGAGCGCCTCGATCTTGCCGTAGTGAACGCTGATGTCCCTCAGCTCAAGAAGCATCGGGCACCCCCAGATACGCCTCGATGACCTTCGGGTTCCGCTGGATCTCGTGGGGCAGGCCCTCGGCGATCTTCTGGCCGAAGTCCAGCACCGCGATCCTGTCGCTGATCCCCATCACCAGGCTCATGTCGTGCTCGATCAGCAGGACCGTGCGGCCCGCGTCGCGGATCCGCCGGATCAGCCCCTGCAGCTCGATCTTCTCCGCGGGGTTCATGCCGGCGGCGGGCTCGTCCAGCAGCAGCAGCTGCGGGTCGGTGGCCAGCGCCCGGGCGATCTCCAGCCTGCGCTGGTCGCCGTAGGGCAGGTTCTTGGCCATCTCGCCCTTGCGGCCGGAGATCCCGCAGAAATCGAGCAGCTCCGCCGCCAGCTGCTTGGCGTCGCGCTCCTCCTTCCGGTACAGCGGCAGCCCGAACGTGACGTTGAGGAACCCGGACTTGTGGTGCGCGTCCGCGCCCACCATCACGTTCTCCTCGGCCGTCATGTTGTGGAACAGCCGGATGTTCTGGAAGGTCCTGGCGATGCCGCCCTGGGTGACCTCGAACCGCTTCTTGCCCTGGATGGGAGCGCCGTTGAACAGGATCGCGCCCTCGGTGGGCTTGTAGACGCCGGTGATCGTGTTGAACACCGTGGTCTTGCCCGCGCCGTTCGGCCCGATCAGGGCGAAGATCTCGCCCTTGTTGATGTCCAGCTCGACGCCGTTCAGCGCCACGACGCCGCCGAAGCGCATCGTGAGGCCCTGAAGACGCAGCACCGGTGCGGTGCCCTGGTCGGTGACGCTCATTTGGACACCTCCGCGACCTCGGCTCCGAGGTGACCGCTTCCGCCGCCGCCCTCCGCGAGCTCGGCCTTGCGCTGCCTCGACGGGATGAGCCCCTCGGGACGCCAGATCATCATCGCCACCAGGACCGCGCCGAAGATCAGCTCACGGTACTCCTGGGCGCCGCGGAAGCGTTCCGGCAGCCATGCCACCATGAACGCGCCCAGCACGACGCCCGGCAGGTTGCCGGAGCCGCCCAGCACGACGGCGGCGAGGATCGTCGCCGAGAGGATGAACGGGAACGCGGCCGGAGCGACGAAGGAGACCTTCGCGGCCCACACCACGCCCGCGGCGCCGCCGACGGCCGCGCCGATCGCGAACGACAGCAGCTTGAACTTGAACGTCGGGACGCCCATCAGCTCGGCGGCGTCCTCGTCCTCGCGGATCGCGGCCCACGAGCGTCCGATCCGGCTGTGCTCCATCCGCTTCACCATGATGATCACGAGCGTGATCACCACGACGAGCAGGTAGTAGTACGGCCGGGCGTCGCGGATGCCGTAGTCGAAGATGTCCACGCCGCCGATGTTCACGCCGGTGATGTCCGGCGGGTGCGGCACGTTGTTGATGCCGCGCGTCTCACCCAGGTACTCCGCGTTCTCCGCGACCTTCCGGATGATCTCACCGAAGCCCAGCGTGACGATCGCCAGGTAGTCGCCGCGCAGCCGCAGTGTCGGCGCGCCCAGGATGATTCCCGAGATCGCCGCCATCAGGATGCCGACCGGGAGGATCTCCCAGAAGGTCCAGTGGTAGCGGACCGACAGGTCGGCCATGCTGTAGGCGCCGATCGCCCAGAAGGCGACGTACCCCAGGTCCAGCATGCCCGCGTAGCCGACCACGACGTTCAGGCCGATGGCCAGCAGCACGTAGATGCCGATGGGGAAGAACAGGATCGACGACCACTTGGCGTGCGGCGACATGATCGGGGCGAGCCCGCTGTAGGGCAGCAGGAGCGCACCGACGAACAGCAGCACGTAGACGGCGTAACGCTGGTAGACCGGCGCGCCGCCCCACCACGAGCTCAGCTTCTGGCCGGGCACGGCCGCGGTGCTCCGCAGGCCGTCCAGCGCGTTCCGGGCGCTCATGCGCGCGCCCGCTGAAGCGACTCGCCGAGGATGCCCGTCGGACGGAACATCAGGACGATGACCAGGATCGTGAAGGCGATGACGTCCTTCCACTCCGACCCGAAGATGCTCGCGCCGTAGTTCTCGACCAGGCCAAGGGTGAAGCCGCCCACCAAGGCCCCCTTCAGGTTTCCGATGCCACCCAGCACCGCCGCCGTGAAGGCCTTGATGCCCAGGATGAACCCGATGAAGTAACTCGTGACCTCATAGAACAACAAGAAGAAGAAGGCCGCCGCTCCTGCCATCAGCCCACCGATCAGGAACGTCACGACGACGATCCGGTCGATGTTGACGCCCAGCAGAACGGCCGTCTCCGGGTCCTGCGCGGTGGCGCGGATGCCGCGGCCCAGCTTGGAGCGCGTCACGAAGAGCTGCAAGATGATCATCATCGCGAGAGCCGCCACGATGATCAGGACCTTGTCGTTGCGGACGTCGCCGGACCCGATGCTGAACAGGACCTCCTTGTCCATCAACCGGCGCGGCTCACCGCCCGCCTGCGCGAGGCCGAGGGTGTCGCGGCCGCGCCCGTGCGCGAACCACTTGGGGATGATGACGGTCGCGAACAGCTCCTGAAGGAACAGCGAAGCGCCGATCGCCGAGATCAACGCCGCCAGCCGTGAGGCCCCGCGTTTCCGCAGCGGCCGATAGGCGATCCGTTCCAAGGCCACCGCGGCGCCACCCGAGGCCAGCATCGACCCGGCGAGGCACAGCAGAAGGACAGCCACCAGGGCGAACCCGGTGAAGGGGCCGTTGATACCGGTGATCTGCATGGTCGCGAGAGCACCGAAGGTGCCGATCATGAAGATCTCAGAGTGCGCGAAGTTGATCAACCGGAGGACGCCGTACACCATCGTGTAACCCAGCGCCACCAGGGCGTAAATCGAGCCGACGGTCATGCCGTCGATCGTGTTAGCCCAGAAACTGGAGGTGAAATCGTCGAACATCCACACGTCCTTGTGTATGGAACAGGGGGCGGGATCCGTGCGGGGTCCCGCCCCCTGTCGCCAGAATCGATCAGGCTGACTAGGACGCGATCTTGTCGGCCGCGCCGACGAACTCCAGCTTCCCGCTCTTCACGAGGAAGTAGAAGATCGACTTGTCCTCGATCTCACCGGTCTCGGTGAACTTGATCGGCTTGGAGATGCCCTTGACGTTGACCGTCTTCAGGTACTCGTTGAGCTTCTCGGGCGTGTCGTTGCCCGCCTTGATGCCCTCGAGGTAGATGTTCGCGACGTCGAAGCCCTCAGCGGAGTAGGTGCCCTGGTCCGCGTTGAACTTCGCCTTGTAGTCGGTGATGAACTTGCCGACGGCGGGGTTGTCGGCGGTCGGGTTCACCGACTGGCAGGCGCAGGAGATGATCGCGCCTTCGGCCTGCTTGGCACCGGCGGCGTCGATCAGGCCCTGGTCCAGAGCGCCGTCGTCGGAGAAGAACTTCGCGGTCACGCCGCCGTCGCGCATCTGCTTGAGCAGTTTGCCGCCCGCGGCGTAGTAGCCGGCGAAGAACACGACGTCGGGCTTGGCGGCCTTGATCTTGTTGATCGTCGAGGAGTAGTCGTTGGCGTTCGGGTCGATCTTGTCGGTGCCCGGGGTGACGCCACCGGCCTTGATGGCCTCGACGAACTTGCCGGCCAGGCCGATCGAGTACTCCTCGTTGTCGTCGACGAGGAAGACGCTCTTGGCCTTGAGCTGAGTGAGGATCGCCTTCGCGTCCTCGGCGCCCTGCGAGTCGTCGTTCGTGATGACGCGGTGCCAGTACTTCCAGCCGTTGGCGGCCAGCTTGGTGCTGGTGGCCGACGGGGAGATGCTCGGGATCTTGGCCTCTTCGAACTTCGGCACGACGGCCTTCGACTCACCGGAGAACGCCGGGCCGATGATGCCGATCGGCTCCGCCTCGATGAGCGTGTCGGCCTGCGCCGGGGCGGCGGCCGGGTCACCCTTGGTGTCGTACTTCGCCAGCGTGACCTTCTTCGCCGGGTTGGTCGCGTTGTACTGCGCGATCGCCAGCTCGACGCCGTTGGAGATGTTGATGCCGAGCTGAGCGTTCGGGCCGGTCTGCGCGCCGATGAAGGCGAGCTTCAGCTCACCACCGGACGGCGAGCCGCCGTCCTTGTCATCGCTGCCACCGCAGGCGGTCAGGACGAGGCTCGCAGCGCCGGCGACGGCCAGGAGGCGCATCACGGGGGGAACGCGTTTCATGCCGGGTCTCCTTCGTTGAGCCTTTCCCGCTTCGATGCGGGTGCTCGCATGGGACTGGATGGCCGAAACGTACTCAGTTAGACCGCCAAACACCAGATCAGAGCCGGTCCTTCACACATCGTGATGCACACTCGTGACCTTGCCGCAATCTAACAAAAACCTCCGAAACGGGCATGTAACAGTGCAAAACCTACGGCTCACAGGCCTTCCGGCGCACCAGAGCCCTCACCGGCGGCCGCGGGGGCGGGCGTCTCAAGAACGGCCTCGGCGACCTTCCGCATGGTGAGACGCCGATCCATCGAGGTCTTCTGGATCCAGCGGAACGCCTCGGGCTCGGTCCAGCCGTGCGCCGCCTGCAGATGCCCCTTCGCCCGGTCGACGATCTTCCGCGTCTCGAGCCGCTCCTTCAGCGAGGTGACCTCGCTCTCGAGCTGCTTGATCTCGTCGTACCGGGAAACGGCCATCTCGATCGCGGGCATGAGATCGGCCTTCTGGAACGGCTTCACGAGATAGGCCATCGCCCCGGCCTCACGCGCCCGCTCGACCAGCTCCCGCTGCGAGAACGCCGTCAGCATCACCACCGGCGCGATCCGTTCCCCGGCGATGCGCTCCGCCGCCGAGATCCCGTCCAGAATGGGCATCTTCACATCGAGGATCACCAGATCGGGCCGCAACTCGGTGGCCAGCTTCACGGCCGTCTCACCGTCCCCGGCCTCGCCCACGACCCGGTACCCGTCCTCCTCCAGCATCTCCTTGAGATCCAGCCGGATCAGGGCCTCGTCCTCAGCAATGACAACTCGCCTACCGCTCTCACTCACGCCCACGAGACTACCGGGAACCTGTACCCTGGTGCCTGCCAGGCCTCGGTATCCCAATTGGCAGAGGACGCGGATTCAAAACCCGCTTGTTGTGGGTTCGAGTCCCACCCGGGGCACTCACCGAACAGCCGCCTTGTTTCCCGAGGCGGCTGTTCTGTTTCCCTGGCCTCCCCGCCCGGCGCGGCGCCGCGCCGCCCGCCCCCGCCGATCGGCCGGCCACGGCCACCGGACCGCCCGTCATGAAAAGCATCCGGGCAGCACTGAATGGCGAAAGCAATTCCGCTTTCAATGACCCACCGAATGGCGATAAATCGCATTCAGGTCTTGACACCCTCACCCGACATTCGTACATAATCGAAATACCAAATGTCGCATAAGCCGCCGGTCGCTCCGACCGGACCCGGCCCGAGGACCCCACTTGTCAATGACCTATATCGGCATCACGTCAAGGGCACTGCTCTTCGCCGTCTTCGCCATGGCCGTAAGAGGTAAGGCCGCCGATCGCGACTCCTTCGCGTCCTTCGTTTCCTCGATGACCGCCATGGGTCTTCCCGCCGCCTTCAGAAACTCGCGATTCGCGATGCTCGTCGTCGCCTGCGAGGGATCGACGGCGATCCTGCTGGCCATTCCCTCGACCCTCACGGGAGCGATCGGATGCGTCATGGCGGCCGGTCAGCTCGTCGCCTTCGCCCTGGCGATCCAGGTCTCCGTCAGAAGCGGCGGCGACACCTCGTGCCGATGTTTCGGCGCTTCCTCAGCACCGCTGGGGACGCCGCACGTCGCGCGCAATCTGGTCCTCGCGCTCTGTGCGCTGCTGGGGGCCGCCGCCACCCTCGCCGGAGGGGCCCTCACCGCCGGACCCCTCCTCGTGGGAGGCCTGGCCGGCCTGCTGGCCGGCTTCCTGGTCACGCGCCTCGACGACCTGGTCGCCCTGTTCACGCCCCTGCGGAGCTCCCGGTAAATCCGCCTCGCCCAAGGAGGACCACCATGCACGTCATGATCACAGCGATCGTCGGCCTCGCCGCGGCGCTCAATCTGCTTCTGACCTTCGGGGTCGTCAGAAGACTCAGGGAACACACCGATCTGCTGGCCGCCCGCAGCGCCTGGGACGAGGGCGAGCCATTGCGGCCCTTCCTCGGCGAAACGGTCGGCGACTTTCTCGTCACCACCGTCGACGGAGACTCCTTCGACCGCGACGACCTGCTCCCGCAGGACACCTGGATCGCGTTCCTGTCCGCGGACTGCGCTCCGTGCCGGCAGAAACTCCCCGCATTCGCCGAGCACATCCGCGCGCTTCCGGCCGGAGAGACGAGACCGGTGGCGATCATTCTGGGCGACCCCGGGGACACCGCTCCTTTCACCGACGCCCTCAGACCACTCACCAAGGTGGTGGCGGACGACGACGCCGCCGAGATCGCGGCCCTCATGGCCGTGACCGCATTCCCCTCCTTCGTGCGCGTCGGGCCCGGTGCACCGGGTGAACTGACGGTGAAGGAGAACAATCCCCGGTTCATCTGACCGGGGATTCCGCCGAAAAGAAGGGCAAGAATGAAACTGCTCGAAAGAATGGCCGACGGAATGCTGAGCGTCGTCGTGCCGAAGAAGGCGGCCGCCGCCGCGGAGTGCTACATCGCCTACCCCTGCTACCAGTGCGCCGGTCCGACGTACATGCGCTCGAAGGTCCAGTGCTGCACCTACTGGTCCCCCCAGTGCCGGACGATCTCCACCGGCAAGTGCGGTTCCTGCTGACATGACCGGCGCGGCCGGGCGGGCGCCCCGAGGTGTCCCGCCCGGCCGCTTCCCAGGGAGGAGCGGAAGATGTCCGTGGCGATCTCGCTCTGCGTCGGCGGCCTGCTGACGGCGATCGTGCTCGTGGCCTGGCTCGCGAGTTCCCATCTCGTGATCACGGTGACGGGCTCCAGCATGGAGCCGGCCTACCGGGACGGCGACAGGGTGCTGGTCAGGCGGACCGGCGGCGTCCGGCCCGGCCAGGTCGTCCTCGTCCGCCAGCCCCTCTTCGACCCCAGCGGGCACCTGCCCGGAGCCCCGGCACCCGCGCCGGAACGCCTGCTGGCCGACCGGGTCCTCGCGCTCAAGCGGGTCGCGGCGGTCGAGGGCGGCCCCGTTCCGGCGATCAGCGGCCTGGACGGCGACGACGGCCGGGTGCCCGAGGGGAAGCTCGTCGTCCTCGGGGACCACCCGGAGGCGAGTCTCGACTCGCGGTTCCTCGGCTACTTCGCCGCCGCGGACGTCCTGGGCGTCGCCGTCCGCACGCTCTCCGCCACCCGCCCGGCATGACCCGGCGATCAGCCGAGCCTCCGCACCGCGACGCCGAGAACGCGCTCCGCCGGGAAGTAACCGAAGAACCGCGAGTCCGCGCTCGCCTCGGCGTTGTCCCCGATGAGCACCAGGCTGCCGGGCGGTACCCGGCCCTCCCCGGCCGCGGCCAGGACGTCGAGCCGGGGAACCGGGTCGCCCTCCACCGCGACGACCCTCTTGATCATCCACGAACGCCCGGCGAGAGCACGGACGGAGGCGGAGCCGGACAGCGGCGGCTCGGCCCACGGCCGGCCCATGACGGGATGCTCGGCCACGACCACCTGGCCCGGCGTCCCCGTCCTGCCTCGCCGGACGAGCACCCGGTCACCGTGGTGGAAACTCGGCTCCATGCTGGCCCCGCTGACCGTCACCGCGACGTACCTGCGCCTGCCCACCGCGGCCGCCGCCGCCCCCAGACCGGAGACGACGGCCACGGCCGCGGTGGAGGAGACGAAGACGAGCTGCCACACCTTGGGTTCACTCCCGGTCTTCAGTGTTCCGCGCCGTATCCCGACGCCTGGAGGGCGAACAGGCGGGCGTACTCCCCCGCCCCGTCGATCAGCGTCTGGTGGTCGCCCTCCTCGGTGATGACGCCACCGGAGAGCACGACGATGCGGTCCGCGCCGCGCACGGCGCCGAGCCGGTGGGAGATCAGCAGGCTGGTGCGCCCGGCCCGATGGCGGCCGAGCGAGGCGTGGATCTCGGCCTCGGCCTCGGCGTCGAGCCCCGACGACGGCTCGTCGAGGATCATCAGGTCCGGGTCGTCCCGCAGGAGGGCCCGGGCCAGGGCCAGCCGCTGCCATTGCCCTCCGGACAGGACGACGCCCTGGTCGGGGCCCTCGTCATCGCGGCCCTCCATGAAGAACATCCGCGTCAGCAGCGTCCGGTATCCGCGGGGCAGACCGGCCAGCTTGCCGTGGATGCCCGCGCGCTCCGCCGCGGCGGCGATCGCCTCGAGGTCGTCGAGCCTGCCGAGGTCTCCGAGGCCGATGTTGTCCTGGGCGCTGAGGTCGTAGGACATGTAGTCCTGGAAGACCGCGCAGATCCGGCGGCGCAGATCCCCGGCGTCGGCGTCGCGGACGTCGACGCCGCCCCAGGTGACGGAGCCCTTCGTCGGGTCGTAGAAGCGGCACAGGAGATTGACCAGCGTCGACTTTCCCGCGCCGTTGAGCCCAACCAGGGCGACGGTCTCCCCCTTGGCGATCCGGAGGTTCACGCCCTTCAGCACCCAGTCGTGCTCGTCGGAGTAGCGGAACCAGACATCGTGGAGTTCGATGCCCTCCGTGAGCAGCGAGTCGAGGGGCCGCGGGTCCTTCGCGACGGGGAGTTCCGGTCCCGCGGTCGTCACCGACCGGAAATGGTCGAACATGCCCAGGGACTCCTGGCAGCCCGCGATGCCGCCGGCGATCCCGGCGAGTCCCGTCTGGACTCCGGCGACTGCGGCGACGAACACCGTCACGTCGCCCGGCGTGAGCCGTCCGCGCGCGGCCGCCGAGATGGCCCAGATGAGGCCCGCCCCGCCCACCGTCGCGGCCATCAGGCCGAGACCGATCTGGAGGGACATCTCGCGGAGGTCCACCGCCCGCTTGGCGCTGTTCGCCGTGCGGCGCTCGCTGAGCATCCGCGCGCGGAAGAAAGCACCCAGATCGAAGAGCCTGACCTCCTTGGCGGCCTCCACGCCGGCGAGCAGCTGGCCGTAGAAGAACTCTCTGCGCTCGGTGGGCCCGATGTCCCAGTACATCCGCACCCGGCGGCGCGCCATCGCCAACTCCGAGACGAGCATCGGCACCCCCGAGAAGAGCACCAGGGCCGCCATCCAGGGGTTGATCAGGAAGAGGGTGACGAGGAATCCGGCGACGGTCGTCACGTGCCTGGCGATGGCGAGGACTCCGGTGACGACCCTGATCGGCGCACCGCTGGCGGCCTGCTGGGCCAGGCGCAGCCGCTCGAGGAAGCTCGGGTCCTCGAACCGGCCGAGCCCGACGAACTCCCCCACGGCGGTGAAGAGACGGTCCTGGGTGAGGACCCCGACCTCACGCTCCAGATGGACGGCGAGGTACTCGGTTCCGAGCGGCAGTGCCGCCGCGACCAGGCCCGCGACGCCGAGGCCGAGGGCGTATCCGAGGAGCGAGCCGGCGTCCCCTCCCTCGGTCAGGCCGTCGATGACGGCCTTGGTGAACCACGCGATCACCACGGGGGCGGCGGAACCGACAACCGTGAGGACCACGTACAGGACGAGACCGGCCGGGGCCGCCTCGGCCGGGTAGGAGAACGCGTCGGCCGTCTGCCGGATCAGGCGCTTCGGCATGGGCGGGGATCAGCTTCCCTGCGGCGTCAGCAGCTTCGGCTCGAGCTCCCTGACGGCGACGCCGCCGCCCTCGGGCGCCACCAGCACGAGGGAGGGGAAGGCGCTGACGCCGAACGCCCCGCTGACCGGGCCCCTGAGGTCCTCGACGACCACCGTGGCCACTTCGGACAGCCGGGCGGCGAATTCCGCCGCGCCCTCGTCCTTTCCGACGACCACGGCCACGGGACGGCCCTGACGATCGCCCGCGACCTGGGCGTGCACAAGGAATTCCGGCACCAGTTCCTTACAGGGATCACAGGAGGGGGAGAAGAATCCGACCAGGGTCTCCTCGCCCAGTGAGCCGGTCGTGAGCGTCTCGCCCCGCACGGTCGTGGTGGTGAATTCGGGCACCATTTCCCCGACGCCCAGAACGGCCGCGGCCCCATGACCGGACCGCGCCAGCAGAGCCGTGTGCTCCTTGAGCCGTGCGACCACACCCACCGTGAGCAGGATGTTCACCACGGAAATCGCGCCCACGAGCACGACGGCGGCAACAAGAAACTCCATGCGACTCCCCTGAGGCAGTGGGCATATGGCCCATTCATCGACTCGCCAGGAAGTTAGTTGAACCGCGCCGCGCCATTAAAGTGATTTCGCTTGTGATGTAGAACACAAAAAAAATCCGGGATCTCCCTGTAAGAAAAAGAAAGACGCCCCGGAGACCGTTCAGACCTTGATCGCCCTTGTTCTTTGTGATTTCTTCGAACGGTCAGGACCACCGGAAAACAGGGAGGATTCGAATGCGGGTCATCGAGGACCTGGGCCAGAGGATGCTGTCGATGTTCGTCCCCGGCGTCGAGGCGTCGGCCATCGGCGTCTGCCGGCGGAAGTTCATTCGCAGGACGTGCTCGGGAGGGGCCTTCAGCCACTGGGACGAGCTCTGGTACTGCGAGGACTGCACCAACGGGTCCTACCTCGGAACGTGCTACTTCAACGGCGGCCCCTGCTAGAGCGGCCTCCCGGTCCGTGCGCCCGGGCCCATGAAAAATGCTCTTCACCGGCCGGTGAAGAGCATTTTCGCGTGCCGCAGGGCAGCTGACTTCGAGACAGGCCCTAGCCGTACCAGCGGACCGCCCATTCCTTGTCGAGGTCTTGGGGGTCCGGGAGGCCCTCGGAGTGCTCCAGGGTCGGGTGGGTGGCCACGGTGTCGGCCAGGCGGATCGGGGCCGGAAGAGAGGTCCAGCGGGGCTCTGGGGCGTCCATGGGTCCATCATGCGCGAAACGCCCCCTTGGTTGAAGGGGGCGTTCCGGGGGAGTTCGTCAGGCGTTCAGGTGGGCGATGGCGTCGCCGATGCGGTGGACGCGGAGGGCGTTGGTGGAGCCGACGGTGCCGGGAGGGGAGCCGGCGACGATGACGACGCGGTCGCCCTTCTGGCAGCGGCCGATCTCGAGCAGGGCCTGCTCGACCTGGCGGACCATCTCGTCGGTGTGGTTGACGTGGTCGACGATGAAGGTCTCGACGCCCCAGGTGAGGGCGAGCTGGCTGCGCGTGCGCTGGACGCTCGTGAAGGCCAGCAGGGGGATCGGGCTGCGGTAGCGCGACAGGCGGCGGGCGGTCTCGCCCGACATCGTGAAGGCGACCAGCGCCTTGGCGCCCACGATCGCGCCGACCTCGGCGGCCGCGCGGGCGATGGCGCCGCCGACCGTCTCGGGGACGCGGTCCACGGACGTGTCGAGGGTGAGCGAGCTGCCCTCGGCGGCCTGGGCGATGCGGCCCATGGTCTGGACGGCCTCGATCGGATACTGGCCGACGGCGGTCTCGCCGGAGAGCATGACGGCGTCGGCTCCGTCGAAGATCGCGTTGGCGACGTCCGAGGCCTCCGCGCGGGTCGGGCGGGGCGCGCTGATCATGCTCTCGAGCATCTGGGTGGCGACGATGACCGGGTGGGCCTTGTCGCGGGCCAGCTCGATGGCGCGCTTCTGCACGATCGGGACCTGCTCGAGCGGGAGCTCGACGCCGAGGTCGCCGCGGGCGACCATGATGCTGTCGAAGGCGTCGACGATCTCGGGCAGCGCGGCGACGGCCTGCGGCTTCTCGATCTTGGCGATGAGGGGGACGCGGACGCCCTCCTCGTCCATGATCCGGTAGCACTCTTGGGCGTCGGCGGCGTTGCGGACGAACGACAGGGCGACCATGTCGACGCCGATGCGCAGGGCCCAGCGGAGGTCGGCCTCGTCCTTCTCGGTCAGGGCCGGGACGCTCACCGCGACGCCGGGCAGGTTCAGCCCCTTGTTGTCGGAGACCATGCCGCCGACGACGACCTCGGTGCGCACCCGGGGCCCGTCGACGGCGAGGACCTTGAGGGAGACCTTGCCGTCGTCGATGAGGACGCTGTCGCCGGCGGCGACGTCGCCGGGCAGGCCCTTGTAGGTCGTGGAGACCTCGCGGCGGTTGCCGGGGATGTCGTCGATCGTGATCGTGAACTCGTCGCCCACGTTCAGGCGGACGGGGCCCTCCGGGAAGCGGCCGAGCCGGATCTTCGGCCCCTGCAGGTCGGCGAGGATGCCGACTCCCCTGCCGGTGGCGTCCGCCGCCTCACGGAGGTGGCGATAGACCGCCTCGTGCTGCTCATAGGATCCATGGCTCATGTTCAGACGGGCCACATCGATCCCGGCCTCGACGAGAGCGAGGATCTGCTCCCGGCTCGAGCAGGCCGGTCCGATGGTGCTGACGATTTTCGCGCGACGACTCACGAATGACACCCTAGGTAGTTACTGACTGGTACTGGTATTTCTGCAGGCAGTCATCACTGACTGTTCACCGGGAACTTCCCAGAGTGGTCTAGACCATGGTCTAGACGACAGCTCAGGCGGCGACCAGTTCCCGCTCAGGTACGACGACAGGAACGGGCTCCAGGTTGTGCCTTCTCACGATCACGAGGACGGCGGCGAACGCGGTCGTGAGCGGAGGGAAGAGGAAGGCGGCCGAAGGCCCGAAGGCGTCCACGAGCTGGCCCGCCACCGCCGCTCCCGTCGCGATGCCCAGGCCGATGGCCCCGTTCAGCCAGGCGTAGGCCTCGGTCCTGACCCCGGCGGGCACCAGGCCGTCGAGGAGGGTGTAGCCGGTGATCACGCAGGGGGCGATGACGATCCCGGCCAGGGCCGCGGCGGCGTACATGAGCCCGATGCCGTGGGCGAGCGCGGGCACGACCAGCGCGCCGGACAGCAGCACGAGCAGGACCGCCATGCGGCGGGTGAGCGCGGTCCGCCAGCGCAGGGCGCCGTAGGCGAGACCGCCGGCCATGCTGCCCGCGGAGAAGGTGCCGTAGATCGGTCCCGCGGCTCCGGCCCTGCCGAGCTCCTCGGTCAGGGAGGTGATGCCGACCTGGAGGGAGCCGAAGACCGTGCCGATCGACAGCAGCGCCCCGGCGAGGACGCCCACGCCCCGCCTGCGGAGCACTCCCCCGCCGCCCTTGGCCGTGGCCCCGGTCGGGGTCGGGGCCCCGGTGCGGACGGCGGCGAAGGCCAGGGTTCCGGCGACCACGAGCACCAGAGCGACGAGCAGCGCCCACACGGGGCTGAAGCCGGTGGCGACGGCGATGAGGATGATCGGCGCGACGGTGAACGTCAGCTCGTCGGTGATGGACTCGACGGCGAAGGCCGTCCCGACCTTCTCGGCGGGCAGCATGTGCGCCCAACGGGCCCTGACCATGGAGCCGACCAGCGGCATCGTCGCACCGGCGAGACCGGCCATCACGATCAGCGCGAGAGGTGCGGCCTCCGCCCGCGCGAGGACGAGGAGCCCGCCGAGCAGGACCGCGTGCGCGGCGACCTGGGGCACCAGGACCCTGGCCTGGCCGTACCGGTCGGCGAGGCGGCCCATCCGGGGCCCGGTGACCGCCTGGGCGACCGCGGCGGCGGCCGAGGCGATACCGCCCCAGCCGTAGGAGCCGGTCGCCCACTGGACGAGCATCAGGATGCCGATCTGCAGCATCGCGAAGGGAAGGCGGGCCGCCAGGGCGGGCAGCAGGAAGCGCCAGGCGCCGGGGGCGCTCAGCACGGAAAAATAGGACTTCACGGTGTTCCGGGGCTCCGTCGTCGGCTCGTGACAGGGCCCGGAGTGAACAGTTCCCGGGACGCCCGTCAGGGATTGGCGTCGGACCGGGGTAGATACCGCCGGGGAACGGCGGCCGCCTTGCGGTCAGCTCTTCCATGTTACGTACATATTTCGGACGTAGCCAAAACGCCTGCGATCATGTATGCCATGCCCGAAGAACCCGTGTCCTTGCTCACATCAGACGGCGTCCGCCTGGCCGCCCGCCACCATCCCGGCCCCGCCGACGGCCCGTGCGTGATCGTCGGGCACGGCTTCACGTGCAGCCAGCGGATGAAGGAGCTGCGGCACATCGCCGGGATCCTCGGCCGGGACGCGGCCGTGCTCGCGCTCGACTTCCGGGGCCACGGCGGATCCGGCGGCCTGTCCACGGTCGGCGACCTCGAGATCCACGATCTCCAGGCCGCGGTGGAGTGGGCCGGCTCCCGCTACCGGGGCGTCGCCGTCGTCGGCTTCTCCATGGGCGCCTCGGCCGCGATCCGCCACGCGGCCCTCATGGGCGGGGTGGACGCGGTGGTGTCGGTCAGCTCCCCCGCCCGCTGGTACTACCGGGACACGGTGCCGATGCGGCGCGTCCACTGGGCCGTGGAGAGCAGGCTGGGCCGGGCGGCGGTCCGGATCGGCCGGCGCACCCGCATCGCGGCCTCGGGATGGGATCCGGTGCCCGAGGCTCCGAACGAGGTCATCGGCCGGATCTCCTGCCCGGTCCTGGTCGTCCACGGCGATGCCGACGGCTTCTTCCCCGTCGATCACGGCCTGACCCTCTACGAGGCCGCGGGCGAGCCCCGGGAGCTCTGGATCGAACCCGGTTTCGGCCATGCTGAGATCGCCGCCTCGGAGGACCTGATCGCCCGGATCTCGGCGTGGGTCCACGCGACCGTCAGCGGGAGGCTCCGATCGTGACGGTCCCGGTGCCGCCGTCGACGGTGAGGCTCATGCCGTCGCGGACCCGGGCGGTCAGGCAGGGGATCTGCACGACCGCGGGCACGCCCAGCTCCCGCGCGACGATCGCGACATGCGTGAGCGGGCTGCCGCGCTCGACGAGCAGCGCCGCGGCGGAGGGCAGGGCGCCGGCCCAGCCGGGATCGGTGCGATAGGCGACGAGCACCCCGCCGGACGCCTCGTGCGGGGTGTCCACGATCCGGGCGGGCGCGGTGACGACGCCGGAACCGCAGGGGGTGCCGCGCAGCACCTCCTCCCCGCCGGGGGCCGCCTGGGGCGGGCCGTAGGCGGGCGGACGCCGGTGCGCGCCCGCCCGGGGAGCGGGGCGCAGCCTCCGCCCGGTCCGCTGCCGCCTGCGGAGGTCCGACAGCGGACGCAGCTCGCGGTGGTCGAGCGTGCCGGCGTAGGCCGCGCGGATCTCCTCCAGCTCGAGGAGGAACACGTCGCCGCGGTCGCCGAGCGCACCGGCCCGCTCGAGGTCGCCGCCGATCGCCGTCAGCATGCGGCGGGCCGTCCCGGACACCCTGGTGCGGGCGGACCCGACCCGTTCGCGCTCGCGCAGGACCTGCCCGACCTTGCCCCTGACCCGGTCGTAGACGAACAGCTTCAGCCCGCCGAGGTGCTCCTCCAGGTAGGCGTCGGCGTCATGGCGGCCGGGCTCGGCGTCGTCGCCCTCCCCGACGGCCTGGAACAGGAACCCCTCGGGGGCGCCGGGCAGCCATCGGGAGGTGAGGCCGTAGAGGATCCCGCAGGAGAGCATGACCACGTTGTCGAGGACGGCGGCACCGGCCCGCTTCGACCGCAGCCGCTCCTCCAGCCGGTACAGCTCCCGGTTCACCTCCTCGCCCGGCATGTCCTCGTAGTCGACCGCGTCGAACTCGGCGTAGGCCTCGTGGAGGTCGTCGGCGATCCCGCGGACCGGGCAGGACGTCCACAGGACCCTGGACCAGTCGAGGAAGGTCGGGCAGACGCGTCCGCCGGTGCCGAGGACGGTCTCGAACGGCTCGATGACGGCGGGCTCGATGACGGCGGGGTCGTCCCAGGCGGGGGGATCCGCGGGCGTCTCCGTCAGCGTGGTGACCGGGCGGCTCTGCAGCACGTGGAAGACGCCCTTGTGCAGCGCCCACTCGACGTCCTGCGGGCAGCCGAACAGCGCCTCGACGGCCGCCGCCAGCGCGCCGAGTTCCACGACCTGGTCGTTGGTGAGCGCGAACCGCTCCCGGTCGTGCGGCGGCACCTCGGTCAGCCCGCTGCCGCAGTCCAGCCGCTCGGCCTTCTCGCCGATGACCGCGTCCCCGACGATGCCGGTAACCCGGTCGAGGGAGAGGGTGTCGGCGTCGACCGCGCCCGAGACGAGCGTCTCGCCGAGCCCGTACACGCAGCTGATCAGCGCCTGGTTCCGGTCGCCCGAGACGGGGTTCACCGTGAACAGCACCCCGCTGACCTCGGCCGGGACGATCCGCTGGAGCACCACGGCCATCTCGATCCGGTCCACGGGCAGGTCGTGCAGCCGCCGGTACACCAGGGAACGCGCCGAATAGGCCGACGCCCAGCACAGCTTCACGTGCTCAGCGACCTCCTCCACGCCCTCGATCCCCAGGTAGGAGGAGTACCGGCCGGCGAACGACAGGTTGGGCAGGTCCTCGCCCGCCCCGGAGGAGCGGACGGCGACGAGGCCGCCGACCTCGGCGTAGGCCGCCCCGACCGCCTCCAGCGCGGGGGCGTCCAGCGGGGTCGCGGCGAAGGCCTTCGCGATCCTCTCGGCGATGTCGTCCGCGGTCTCCGGCGACAGGCCCGCCAGCAGGTCCGCGATCTCACCGTCCAGGCCGGTGCGGGCGCGGAATCCGCTCAGGGCGTCCAGGCCGACGGCCGACCAGCGGGGGACCACCAGGCCCGCCTCCGAGAGCCGCCGCAGGTTGGTCCCCTTGCCTCCGAGGATCATGTTGCCTCCGAGGATCATGAGCGGACCGCCTCCACGGTGGCTCCGGCCAGGTCGAGGCCGGTCTGGGTGAATCCGACACCGACGGCGTACCGGCCGCCGCGGTCGCAGACGACCTTCGCCGCGCAGTCCACGGCGGCGTCGAGCTCGCCGACCGCGGAGAACCCGGTCTCCAGCGCGACCACCGTGAGCTGGCCGGCGGGCACCGCGAGATGCCGTGACAGCGTCCACAGGGCGCTCTGCCGGGCCGCCTCGGCCAGGGTCATGCCGGGAATATGGCCCTGCGCCTGCTCGAACATCGCCGGGTTGGCGGGATCGAGCGCCAGCCGGGCGTCCGCCGAGCCCCGCCGCCAGGCCAGATCGGCGACGATCACGTTGGCGTCGCCGGTCCTGCCGACGCCGCGTGCCGCGGGAAAGGTGCCCGCCCGGGGCGGCGCCCCGATCTCGGGGCCGAGACCGTGCCTGGCCCGTCCGGCGGCGCGCAGCCGCTCCCAGGCCGGTCCGTCCATCCACGAGAAGGAGGAGGAGGCGGTGGCCAGCTCGGTGCCGTCCTCGGCGCGGACGATGTAGTCCAGGGCCAGCCCCCGGGTGAAGGCGCCCGCGACCGTCACCTCGATCACGGCCCTGCGGACGGCGGGCCCGGGACCGGCCAGCCGGGCCGACAGGTTCCGCAGCAGGAACCGATGGTCCCCTGGGACGCCGTGATAGGCGTGGGCGACGACGTAGCAGCCCTGGCGGCAGAGCTCCAGCAGCGGCATCAGGTCGAGGCGCGGCACGGGCAGGTCGTTGAAGTAGCGGTGCGCCACCGGGAGCTCCCCGGCCAGCAGGATCCCGCCGCCGGGACCGGGGGCGTGGTCGGTGAGGAAGACCTCGCCGTTGCCCGACTTGTGGACCAGGGGGTGCGGGAGGGTCCGTTCGTAGCGCAGCGGCCGGTGCTCCCACCGGCCGGTGGGGACCCCGGTGGGCGGGGCCGCCCCGCCGGGGGCCGGGGGCCTCTCCGCGGCCGTGCCGAGGATCACCGTGTCCCAGGGCTCGGCCGGAGCGTCCCGGCGGGCCAGCGCCGCCTCGTAGGTCAGGTCGTGCGCGGGCCGGCGGCGGTACAGCTCCTCGGCCAGCTCCCTGGCCCGTCCCTCGCGGTCGAGGCCGTCGGCCATCTCGGCGTAGACGCGGCGCCGGTCGCCGCCGTCCAGGAGGATGCCGAACTCGCGGACGAGGTCGTCGGGCTCGTCCGCGGTGTGCACGAAGTCGATCAGGAGGTCCTCGCCGGGGAGGACGTCACCGAGCCGGTGGCGCAGCTGCCACGGCTCGCGGCACGACGGGTCGGCCGGGCCCGTGAGGTCGCTGAGCCGTGCGGTCGCCGGGACGGGCCCGGCGGGCATCCGCACCACCACCAGGAGGCTCTCCCCCGCCGTGGCCAGGGCCTCGGCCAGGCATCTGCGCTCGCGGGTCGCGGCGTTCCACCGATACCCCCACAGGGCGCGGGCGCCGTGCCGGTCGAGGGCGACGGGCTCAGCAGCGACGATCACCGCGTCCTGCTCGAGGAGCCAGTCCATGGCCTCGTCCAGCCGCCGCCCGGTGACGGCCTCGGGCTTGAGGAGCAGGGTCGCGTGCCGGTGCAGGATCCCGGCCGGTTCCGCGACGGCCTCGAGGAGGTCGTCCCAGCCGTCCCTGAAGTAGCCGTCGACCGCGAACAGAGTCCGCTTGAGTTCCGCCAAGGCCGTCATGGTTCACCCTGCCGAGATCCGCCCACGGAGCCATCCCTTTTGTCACTGGAGTATGGGCCATCGAAGACGAATCGATCTTTGATTGTCAAATCAACACACGGCCGGTACAAACCGTTCACGCACCATTAACAGGCGCGTCTGCGGACGAGTGCCGCAGGTCACAGCCGACTCGGCAGCACTTGCCCCGCCGGGGCGCACGGAGCGGCAATGAGGGCGCCGACTGTAATTTCGACCACAATCCGGACTGCCGTGAATAAGAGGTTGCGCAGCGAATTGTGGCCGATTCCGGGCACAAAAAACGTCCGGCCGCAGGTCAAGGACCCGCGACCGGACGCGAGCAGAACTCACATTTCCGCGAGGATGCGTTTCAGGATCTTGGGGGTGTCGGCGGCGGGGTCCGCCTCCACACAGAGCTGCTCCATCACCGCGAGGTAGCGCTCGATGTCGTCCCGCTTGTCCAGGTACAGCGCGCTCGTGAGCTGCTCCAGGTAGACGACGTCCGGCAGATCCGGCTCGGCGAACCGCAGGATGCTGAACGGCCCGCCCGCTGCGGCGTGCCCGCCCCGGGAGAACGGGACGACCTGCAGCGTGACGTTCGGCCGGGAGCACGCCTCGATCAGGAACTCCAGCTGGGAGCGCATGACCTCCCGCGAGCCGATGGGCCGGCGCACGACGGCCTCGTCCACCACCGCCCACAGATGCGGCGCGTGGTCGGCGTTGAGCAGGTCCTGCCGCGTCATCCGCATCTCCACCCGGCGCTCGATCTCGGGTTCGGGCGCGGCCGCGTGGCCGAGAAGGGTCACCGCGCGGGCGTACTGCTCGTTCTGCAGCAGGCCCGGCACGAACTGCACCTCATAGGCACGGATGCGGCTCGCCGCCTCCTCCAGCCCGATGTAGTCCTCGAACCACTTGGGCAGCACGTCGCTGTAGTTGTGCCACCAGCCGTTGGCGCTGGCCCGCCGGGCCAGCCCGAGGGCCTTCTCGCGCTCCTCCGCCGTCGTGACGCCGTAGAGCGTCAGGAGATCGGAGATGTCGCGCTCCTTGAAGGAGACCCGTCCGAGTTCCATCCGAGAGATCTTGGAATCGGACGCGCGGATCTCATATCCCGCGCGTTCGCGGGTGATGTTCCTGGCTTCGCGCAGCCGCCGCAGCTGCGCGCCCAGAAGGATGCGCAGCACGGTGGGACCTCCGCCCGGGTGGGCGGAGAAGTCGAGCACGGACGCTGGTTCCGTGTTGGCCATCAAGGGCTCCCTGTGGGGCCTGGGGTCCGACGGACGGATCAGTATCCCACGGGGAGCCGTTCCTGACTACGCCACCAGATGATCGAAGTCACCGTCCTTCGCGCCTCCGATGAAAGCCTCGATCTCCGCCCGGGTGTACACGAGCACCGGACCTTCCGGGTGCCGCGAGTTCCGCATGGCGATGTCCCCACTGGGCAGCTCGCTGAGTTCGACACAGTTGCCGCTCGGGTTGCTCCGAGCCGCCTTCATCCACATCTGCCGCGCTCCGTACACGAGCGCCCCCTTTCGGTGATCCCCCACCTGTTGCTCCGTTCCAAGCGTGATTTTCTTTGCTGCAAGGACCGATGCACGTGCAGGAGCCCTTGCACCTGCACGCCTTTGAGGGGAAAGATAGCGGACACCCACCCGCCGTAACACTGGACCGCGACAGGACTCCCATGACTCTTCAGCGGGCTCCACGCGTGCACCACCGCCAGGCCGCCTCCTGCCCTGAGGAGACCCGGTGGCCCGCACTGCTTCCCACCCTGGAGTCGAGCCACTGGCCCACCCCGCCCGCGACGGGGACCACCAGGCTCGCCCGATGCCCCCTCAACAGCGATCTCGGCTCGCCCCGGGTCGCCCGCGACTTCACCCGCGGCACGCTCGACGAATGGTCGGTGCCCGACGTCTACTGCGAGGCCTCGGTCGTCGTCTCCGAACTGGTCACCAACGCGCTGCGTTACGGTCTGCCCGGCCGTCACCGGCTCGCCCGCGCCCCGATCCAGCTCATCCTCATGCAGCAGGAGAAGAGGGTGCTGGCGATCGTCACCGACCCCAGCGGCGAGGCCCCCTCGCCCGGCGAGCCCGACGACTTCGCCGAGAACGGACGCGGCCTCCAGGTCGTGGCCGCCGTCTCCGAGGCCTGGGGGTGGGCCCCGCTGGCGACCGGCGGCAAGGCCGTCTGGGCCTCCTTCCCCCTCCCCGCCGCCTGATCTCTTCGACTTTGTCCCTTCGGGACGGCACCCCTAGGATCTGTGAGGTTTCCTTACAGTTTTCGGGGGTGCACGGTGCGGGGCTGGTGGCGCGCGAACGTCGGCGGGTTGCCGGGCACGTACTGGTATCTGTGGTCCGGGATGTTGATCAACAGGGTCGGCGGGTTCGGCGTCCTGTTCCTCTCCCTGTACCTGGTGAACGAGCGGGGGCTCGGCGCCTCGGGCGCCGGGCTGATCGTCGGTCTCGCCGGCATCGGCGGAGCGGCGGGATCGCTGGCCGGTGGGGTCCTCGCCGACCGGTGGGGCCGCCGCAGGACGCTGCTCACGGGCCATCTGCTGCTCGCGGCCTCCATGGCGGCGCTGGCCTTCACCCCCTGGCTGCCCGCGATCGCGGTGCTGACCTGCCTGATCGGCGTCTTCCAGAGCATGGCCGGGCCCGCGATGGTCGCGGCGATCATCGACGTGGTCCCCGTCGCCGACCGGCAGCGCGCCTTCAATCTCCAGTTCTGGGCCTTCAACCTCGGCATGGCCGCAGCCTCCCTGCTCGCGGGGCTGCTCGCCGAGATCGGCTTCGCCCTCCTGTTCTCCCTGGACGCCGTCGCGACCCTCCTCGCCTTCCTGGTCCTGGCGATCAAGGTCCCTGAGACCCTCACCCACCGCGACGGGCCTGCGCCCGCGGACCGGAGCGGCCTCGGAACGGCCCTGCGCGACCGCTCCTTCATGACGTTCGTGGGCCTGACCCTGCTGGTCGCGACCGTCTTCACCCAGGCCTCGACGATCCTGCCGCTGGCCATGAAGGACGACGGGCTGAGCGGATCCGCCTACGGCGTCGTCACGGCCTTCGCGGGCGCCCTGATCGTCGTCGGGCAGCTGTTCGTGCCCGCGCTGATCGGCGGGCGGGAGAAGGGCCGGGTCCTGGCCTGCGCCGCCGCCTTCCTCGGCCTCGGCTTCTCGATCATCGCCCTCGCCGACGGCCTGGCGGTCTACCTGGTGGCCGCGTTCGTCTGGACGATCGGCTCGATGCTGGCGGCCCCGCCCAACGCCGAGGTGATCGCCGAGCTGTCCCCGGCCGCGTTGCGCGCCCGCTACCAGGCGGTCTTCTATATCGTCTTCCCGTTGGCGGCCTTCATCTCCCCCGCGCTCGGCGGGTTCGGTCTCGAACACCTCGGAAACGGGAACTGGATCATCTGCGGGATGATCGGCGTGGCCGCCGCGCTGGGCCATCTCGGGGCCGGACGCTCCCGGGAGCGGCTCGTGCGGGCGCGGCGCGATGCCGAAAAGGACTCCTCCGGCGTTCCCGCCGCCGTGCAGGGGTAAGAAGAAGGTCGGGTCCTTGTTTCTGGACGGTGAGACATGAACGTCGGGGGATCGCTCCAGGCGGAGCACGCCCGTGCCGTCCGCGGCGCGGCGGTGCTGGCCTCCGCCGACGGCTGGGAACGCACCCCGCTGCCCGATCCGGGCGCGGCGTTCCTGCTGTCGGCCGTGGCCGCGCCCTATGCCGTCGGCGCGACGTCCGACGGGCCGCTGGTCCAGCGCTGGACCGGCATCGAATGGCGGAACGAGACCGTCCCGGTGCTGCCGCCGGGCGGCAGGGGGGCCACCCTGACCGGCGTCGGCCCCGACGGGGTCGCGGTCGGCGGCTGGTTCGACCCGGCCGGCGGCTCGGAGGAACCGCTGCTCCTGCACCGGACGGACACCGGCTGGATCGACGCCGGACCGCCCGACCTCGGCTTCGGCTACGTCCTCACCGCCGTCCGCGCGGGCTGGGCGGTGGGCCACGGCTTCCCCGCGACCGTCCTGCTGCGGCGCGACGGGCCGCACTGGCGCCGCGTCCCGGTGCCGGGACGCCCGCTGCGGCCCCTCGCCGTCGCCGTGCACGGCACCGATCTGTGGATCTCCGGGGCCCGCGACCGCGACGGCCTCATCGTGCGGTTCGACGGCCGTTCCTGGAAGGAGTTCAGGACCGGGACGGGCGCCGTCACCGTGCTGACCGCCTCCGCCGCCGGGCTGTGGGGCGCGAGCGGCGCCACCCTCCTGCGCTGGACCGGCCGCCGCTGGTCCCCCTCGGACGCCCCGTTCCCCGTCAACGCCCTCACCACGACCGCCGGCGGCCTCACCGCGGCGGGAGCGGGCGAGGCCGCCTCCTTCGACGGACGCTCCTGGACCATCAGGGAGCTGCCGGGCACCTGGCTGGGCGCCGACGAGAACTGGCTCGTCGGCTCGGTCTAGGACTCAGACCGTGGTCAGCGGCGGGGCGGCCAGGGACTCGGCCGCCTCCTCCAGCCGGTCGACCATGGCGTTGACGGAGGCGACCTTGACGAGGTCCGGAAGGGTCATCGCGACGATCCTGCGCGGAGCGTCCGGGACGACCGGAACCCTCGTGACCCCGCCTTCGGCCAGCCCGCGCAGGGCCAGCTCCGACAGCAGGGAGACCCCGAGCCCGGCGCCGACCAGGCCCACCACGCCGCGGGGATCGTCGGTGGCGTAGGCGACGGAGGGATGGAAGCCCATCCGGCGGCAGACGTCGACGAGATGGGCGCGGCACCGGGCGCAGCCCGCGATCCACGGATCGTCCGTCAGCTCGGTGATCTCCACGGGCCTGCCCGCGGACGCCAGCGGATGCCCGGCCGGCAGCAGCCCGACCATCGGATCGGTCATCAGGACCCGGCTGACCAGGTCCGTCCAGTGCGGGGCGGGGGCGTCCTCGTAGGCGTAGGTCACCGCGACCTCGCACTCACCGGCCCGTAGCATGGTCACGACCTCGTCCGGGTCGGCCTCGACCAGTTCGGTGCCGACGTCGGGGTGCAGTTCGCGCATCGCGGCCAGCGCCCTGGGTACCAGAGCCGAGCAGCCGGCCGGGAAGGAGGCCACCCTGACGCGGCCCGTCCGCAGATCCGCGAGAGCGGCGATCTCCTCCTCGGCTGCGTTCACGGCGCCGAGGACGGTCGCGGCGTGGCGGCAGAGCGCCTCACCGGCCTCGGTGAGCCGCATCTGGCGTCCGGAACGGAGAATGAGAGGGGTGCCGACCGTCTTCTCCAGCGCCTTGATCTGCTGGCTGATGGCCGGTTGCGTGATACCGAGCTCCCTGGCGGCGCCGGAGAACGAGCCGGTGCTGGCGACGGCCCTGAAGACGCGGAGCTGGCGTATCTCGATCACTCTTCAGAAGATAGTCACGGAAATAAGCCATATACCTTTCCTTACCGCCGCCTAGGAGCGACTTTGACGCGCGCCGTCTACATCGCGGCCACCGACGCCGCCACCCGCAAGGTGACGATCGCGCTCGGCATCGCCGAGCTGCTCTCGCGCCGGGTCGGCACGATCGGGGTCTTCCGCCCGGTCGTCATCGAGGGCCGCACCGACTCGACCATCTCCACGCTGTCCGCCCGCTTCAACGCGGTGGGGGCGACCGGCGTCACCTACGACGACGTGCACGCCGACCCCGTACGGGCCACGAACGACATCGTCGCGGCCTACCGGCAGCTCGCGGCGCGCTGCGACGCGGTGATCATCGTCGGCACCGACTACACCGACGTCGGGGCGGCCACCGAGTTCGAGTTCAACGCCGTCCTGGCCTCCCATCTGGGCGCTCCGGTGCTGCTGCTGGCCAACGGGCAGAACCGCTCCCCCGGGGAGATCGCGGCGGCCATCGCGGTCGCCCACAAGGAGCTGGCGAACGAGCACGCCACGCTGCTCGGCACCCTGGTCACCCGGGTCGCCCCCGACCGGGCAGACGCGGTCCGCGCCCGGCTCGGCGACACCGGCATCGCGGTGCTGCCGGAGCTGGCACGGCTGTCCGCGCCGACCGTCAGCGACCTGATGACCGGCTGCTCGGGCACCCTGTTCCTCGGTGACGGGGCCCAGCTCGGCCGGGAGGTCAGCGGGCTCATGGTCGGCGCCATGTCGCTCCCCCACATCCTCGAACGCCTCACCGAGGGCGTCGCGGTGATCATCCCTTCCGACCGGGCCGCGGGCCTGCTGCCGGCCCTGCTGGCCGCGCACACCGCGGCGACCTTCCCCGCCCTGTCGGCGATCATCATGACGGGCGGGATGGATCTGCCCGAACCCGTCGTCCGGCTGGTCGACGGGATGGAGCCCACCCTCCCGGTGATCCTCACCGGGGACGACACCTTCGAGGTCGCGACCGAGCTGGCCGCCATCGAGGGCCGCTTCTCCCCCGAGGCCACCGGCAAGATCGACACCGCGCTGCGGCTGTTCGCCGAGCACGTCAGGGGCGAGGAGCTCCTCGACCGGCTGCACGTCACCAAGTCGGCGGCGGTCACCCCGCTGATGTTCGAGTACGACCTCATCGAGCGGGCGCGATCCGACCGGCGCACCATCGTGCTGCCCGAGGGCGACGACCCGCGGATCCTGCGGGCCGCCGACATCCTGCTGCGCCGCGGCGTCGCCGATCTGACGCTGCTCGGCGAGCGGGACGCCGTCACCGCCCAGGCCGCGTCCCTGGGGCTCGACCTGTCGGCCGCGCGGATCCTCAGCCCGTTCGACCCCGAGCTGCGGGAGCGGTTCGCCGCCGAGTACGCCGAGCAGCGGGCGCACAAGGGGGTCTCGGTGGCCCTGGCCCGCGACACCGTGACCGACGTGTCCTACTTCGGGACGCTCATGGTCCGGCTCGGCCTGGCCGACGGCATGGTGTCCGGCGCGAACCACACCACCGCCCACACCATCCGGCCGTCCTTCGAGGTCATCAGGACCGCGCCGGGCGCCAAGGTCGTCTCCTCGGTGTTCTTCATGTGCCTGGAGGACCGGGTGCTGGTCTACGGCGACTGCGCGGTCAACCCCGACCCGACCGCCGAGCAGCTCGCCGACATCGCGATTCAGTCCGCCACGACCGCCGCCGCTTTCGGGGTGGAGCCGCGGATCGCGATGCTGTCCTACTCGACCGGCACCTCGGGGACGGGCGCCGAGGTCGACAAGGTGCGGGCCGCGACCGAGCTGGTCCGGCGCCTGCGCCCCGACCTGCCGGTCGAGGGGCCGATCCAGTATGACGCCGCCGCCGACCCGACCGTCGCCAGGGCCAAGATGCCCGAGAGCCCCGTCGCCGGACGGGCCACGGTGTTCATCGTCCCCGACCTCAACACCGGCAACAACCTCTACAAGGCCGTCCAGCGCAGTGCGGGGGCCGTGGCCGTCGGCCCCGTCCTCCAGGGGCTCCGCAAGCCGGTCAACGATCTGTCCCGCGGAGCGACCGTGCAGGACATCGTCAACACCGTCGCCATCACCGCCATCCAGGCACAGGGAGAGAGAGCATGACCGCGCGGGTCCTCGTGCTGAACTGCGGTTCGTCGTCGATCAAGTACCGGCTGCTGGACATGGGCGACGGCGAGGTCCTGGCCTCCGGGCTGGTCGAGCGGATCGGCGAGGAGTCCTCCCTCCTGGTCCACCGGGGGACGTCCCGGATCGAGCGGCCGGGCTCGTGCGCCACGCACGCCGAGGGGATGCGGGCCGTCCTGGACGCCTTCGCCGAGGCGGGCCCCTCCCTCGAGGGCATCACGGCGGTCGGGCACCGGGTCGTCCACGGCGGGTCGCGGTACTCCACGCCCGTGCTCATCGACGACGGCGTGGAGCAGGCCATCGAGGAGCTGTCCCCGCTCGCTCCGCTGCACAACCCGGCCAACCTCACCGGGATCCGGGTCGCCCGCGAGGCCTTCCCCGGGCCGCCGCACGTCGCGGTGTTCGACACCGCCTTCCACCAGACGATGCCGCCCGCCTCCTACCTGTACGCGGTTCCGAGGGAGTGGACGGACGAGGGCGTGCGCCGCTACGGCTTCCACGGCACCTCGCACGCCTACGTCTCCCGGGCGGCGGCCGGTCTCGCGGGCAGGTCCCTGGCCGAGACCAACACGATCGTCCTGCACCTGGGGAACGGCGCCTCGGCGTCGGCGGTCAGGGGCGGGGTGTGCGTCGACACCTCGATGGGGCTCACCCCGCTGGAGGGCCTGGTCATGGGCACCCGCTCGGGCGACCTCGACCCGGCGCTGATCCCGTACCTGGTGCGCACCAGGAAGATGAGCGTCGACGAGATCGACGACGCGCTCAACACGAGGTCGGGGCTGCTCGGCCTGTGCGGCGCCAACGACATGCGCGAGGTCTGGCGGCGCGTGGACGCGGGCGACGCCGACGCGGCCGAGGCCGTCGAGGTCGCGACGCAGCGCGTCAAGAAGTACGTCGGCGCCTACTACGCGCTGCTCGGCCGTCTCGACTGCATCGCCTTCACCGCGGGGGTGGGCGAGAACGACCACCGCACCCGAGCCCTTTCCCTGGCCGGGCTCCACCCCCTCGGCATCGAACTCGACCCGGCCGCCAACGCCGTCCGCTCCGCCGAGCCCAGGACGATCTCCACCCCGGGCTCGGCCGTGCGCGTCATGGTCGTCCCCACGAACGAGGAGCTGGAGATCGCCGGCCAGACGCTGGCCGTCGCGCTGGGCCAGCGGACCTAGCAGACCTAGCGGACCAGGCCCTTGCCGGTGATGAGGGGGAGGTCCAGGGCGGTGACCAGGCCGGGGGCCGCCTCCACCACGGCGGGAATGGCGTTGACCAGGCGCATCGCGGTGGCCTTGAGGCCCGCGGTGTTGTGGTCGCCGTCGGTGCCCAGGAGCTGGAGGTCGAGGGTGTAGTTCGGCTCGCCGGTGACGATCACGCGGTAGCAGCCCTGGCCGGCGGGCTGCGGCCAGTCGGGGGCGAGGTCGTCGCGCAGCCGGGTGACGTGCTCGAGGACGACGACGGAACGGCCGTCCTTGACGCCCCTGACCTCGAAGCGGAGGGCGGCGGTCGTCCCCTTCTCGATGGTGCCGGAGGCGATCTCGAAGGTCTCCGGCGCGGGCAGGCGGGTGTGCTCCTCCTCCACCGCGTCGAGCTCGACGCCGAGCCCGGCCGCCAGCTGCCGGACCACGCTCCCCCAGGCCATGGTGAGGACGCCGGGGTTGAGCAGGAACGGGAGTTCGTCGACGGGACGCCCGAACCCCATGATGTCGAACATCACCAGGTGGTTGTCGTAGGTGGCGTAGTTGAGGAGCTCCATGCAGCGGACCTCCTCGATCCGCTCGCTGATGCCCGTCAGGGTGAGCGGGAGGGCGTCGTTGGCGAAGCCCGGGTCCACCCCGTTCACGAAGATCGACTTTCCGGCGTCCAGGGCGGCGTTCCGGACCGGGTCGGCCATCTCGTCCGGGACGACGCCCTCGGGGAACTGGAGGAAGACCGGGCTGCTCGAGACCACGTTGGTGCCCGACCGCAGGATCATCTGGAGTTCTTCCAGGGCCTCGAACAGGCGGTTGTCGGCCATCGCGGTGTAGACGACCACGTCGGGTTCCAGCGCCAGGACGGCCTGCGCGTCGTCGGTGGCGATGACGCCGAGGTCGCGGCCGAGGCCCGCCAGCTCTCCCGCGTCCCTGCCCGCCTTGGCGGGATTGGAGACCCAGACCCCGACCAGCTCCAGGTCGGGACGGGCGTCGATACCGGCCAGGGTGTGCCGTCCGACGTTGCCCGTGCTCCACTGCACGACTCTGTACACCACGAGAAACTCCTAAAGGTCGGGGAGCCCGAGCTCGAGGTTGGGGGCGTCGATGCCTCCGTCGACCTCGAGGATCTTGCCGGTGAGGTAGGAACCGGCCGGGGAGGCCAGGTAGAGGACGGCGGCCGCGATGTCCTCGGGGTCGCCGATCCGCCCGAGGGGCGTGTTCTTCTCCATCGTGGTGCGCAGCTCGTCGCTGGACATGACGATGTCGAGGGCGGAGGTCGCGGTCGAGCCGACCGCGATCGCGTTCATCCGGACCCTGGGGGCGAGGTCGAGGGCGGCCAGCCGGGTGTAGTGGGCGAAGGCGGCCTTGGCGGTGCCGTAGGCGAGGTAGCCGCGACCGGCGACCCGGCCCATCACCGAGGAGATGTTGACGATGGAGCCGCGGGTCTCCAGCAGATGCGGGAGGGCCGCCTGGGTGAGGGCGTGCGCGACGGCCACATTGAAGTGGAACGCGTTCTTGAGAGTCCGCGCGTCGGTGTTGAGGTAGGCGTCGGGCATGGCGCCGCCGACGTTGTTGACGACGATGTCGAGCCGCCCGAACTCCTCCGCCGCGGCGGCCGCGAGCGCGGCGGCGGCGTCGAGGTCGTTGAGGTTCGCGGGAACGATGAGGGCCCTGCGGCCCGCGGCCTCGATCTCCGCGGCCACCTTGTGCAGCTGGTCTTCGGTGCGGGCCGAGATGACGACGTCGGCGCCCGCCTGGGCGAGTGCCACGGCGCTCGCGGCGCCGATGCCCCGGCCCGCTCCGGTCACCACGGCGACCTGTCCGGTCACCTTGAATCGATCCAGGATCATCCGCCCACTGTAGGGGTGAGCTAGAACACGTTTCAATCCCGTGCCGGGGGCGACCGGAGGCATTCCGCCGGGCTGACGGGGAAGGGGAGGGGACATGATGCTCACCGGCAAGAACGCGATCATCTACGGTGCGGGCGGTTCGATCGGCGGGGCCGTCGCCAGGGCCTTCGCCCGCGAGGGTGCGAAGGTCCATCTCACCGGGCGCACCCGGGAACCGCTCGACCGGCTCGCGGCGGAGATCCGCGAGGCGGGCGGGGCGGCCGAGACCGCGCTGGTCGACGCGATGGACCCGGCGCGGGTCGGAGAGCACGCCCGGAGCGTCTTCGAGGCCGACGGGCGGCTCGACATCTCCATGAGCGTCGTCGGGATCGACGACGTCCAGGGCACCCCGCTGACGGAGATGGCGTGGGAGGACTTCTCCGCTCCCGTCGTCAACGCCCTGCGCTCCACCTTCGTCACGGCGACCGCGGCGGCCCGGCTCATGATCGGGCAGGGGTCGGGCGTCATCCTCACCTTCGGCGGCTACGGCCCGCCGACCGCGGGCCTCGGCGGCCTCCAGGTCGCCTTCCAGACCCAGGACAGCCTCCGGAGCGTCCTCGCGGCCGAGCTCGGCCCGCACGGCATCCGGGTCGTCACCCTCCAGACCGGCGGGATCACCGAGACCCTCCCGGCGGACTTCGAGCACGCCGCCGCCGTCACCGAGGCGATCGACGGGGCGACCCTGCTGGGCCGCGCCGCGACCCTCGCCGACGTCGGCAACGTCGCCGCGTTCGCCGCCTCCGACCTCGCCTCCTCCATCACCGCCGCCGCCCTCAACATCACCTGCGGCTCGGTCGCCGACCACTAAAGACGGCGGGTGTGGCCCGTCGCGTTCGCGGTGAAGCCGGCCGCCTCGAAGAGGGGGTGGGCGGTGGTGCGGCGGCCGTCCGAGAGGAGCTGGATCTCGTAGCAGGCGTTCGCCTCGGCGTGGGAGACGGCGGCGGCCAGCAGAGCCGTGGCGACGCCGCGGCGGCGGTGCTCGGGCGCCACGACCAGGTTCCCGGCCAGCAGGCGGGGACGGGCGCCGTGGGTGAGGTTCGGGACGAGCACGAGGTCGACCGTGCCGATCGGGTCGTCATCGCCCACGGCGAGCAGGAGGGAACGGCCCGGGGCCGAGATGATCTGCAGCCAGATCTCGGCGAGCCGGGCGGGGCCCGGCGGCCCGGCGTCCGGGGCGAGATGGCGCAGCAGGGCGGAGACGCGGGCCGGGTCGTCCAGCTCGCCCGCGGTGCGGATCCGGAACCCGGTGGCGGGCGGGGGCGGTCCAGAACCCGCGGTAGAACAGGCCCCAGGAGCCGCCGTTGTCGGTGAGCGCGGCGAACTCCCCGCCGGGCAGGTAGGTGTCCCGCTGCGGCATCAGCAGCCGCTCGCCGTCCAGGGCACCCGCGGGAGGTCCGGGAACGAGCCCCAGGTACCAGCGCAGGAGGTTGAGCCGGTCGGCGGGGGTGTCGCGGCGCAGCGCGCAGGCCGGCACGAGCTCGAAGTGGCTACTCACAGGGCGTGCCCCCGGCCGCCCGCGGGAGGACGGTCTCCGCCGGGCCGCTCTGCGGGGTCGGGGCCGCCGGGGGCGTCCCGCCCCTGCGGTAGAGGCTGACCTCGGTCTTCTGGACCAGATCGATGACCAGCCGGATGCCCCGGACGGTCGCCTTGTGGCCGCGGACGTCGGTGACCTCGACGGTGAACGGGCCGGGGCCGAGCCCCTCGGGCGCCTGCCAGGCGTTGTAGGTACTCAGCCGCAGGGACGTCCAGGGACGGCCCTTGGCTCGGGCCCGGACCCCGGCCAGCGCGTTGCCGTGGTTCATCACCAGCAGCGAGAGCCAGTAGGGGTTGGAGCCGCCGCGCACCCGCACCGCGAGCGGCGGCACGGCCGGGTCGGTGACGGGCGTGTAGGTGATCGGGACCCGGCCGGACTTCATCGGGGCGAGCCGGGCGAAGGCCTCGTCGCTCAGGTCCAGCTCTCCCGGCTTGCACTTGACGCACTGGTCGACGACCTCGACCCGGACGGTCCCGTGCGGGCCGCGAAGGTCGAGATAGGTGCCGCAGGCGGCGGCGCCCCGGTACTCGGCGGGGCTGAGCGCGGCGACGTACCGGTCGGCGGGCAGGGCCGGATAGGTGCAGTTCCCGCCGCTGGCCGCGTAGTGGGTGGCCCAGCCCGTGGAGGGGGAGGGGATGGATCGCCCCTTTACGGGAACAAGCTCCAACGACGGAGACAGGGCGCAGGCAGGGGTGGGTCTGGTGAAGGCGGCGACGGCGAGAAGGGCGACGGCGGCTCCGGCCACGGAACCGAGCAACGTACCGCCCCACATGGCTCGGCGCATGCACGGCAGCCTAGCGGGGCGGGCCGGGCGGCACAGGACGTTCCCCGACAGAGCACCGCCCGGCGGGGCGTTCCGCGGCGAGCGGGCCCGCGACGACGATCTTTGGGGTGCTGTTCGTCCTTTTGTTGCCCTGTGCCGGGAATCCGGCCATCCGCCTGCGGGAATACTCCCCTCGTGGAGGCGGTAATCGGTGCGCTGAGCGCCATGCACTGGAGGCTGCTGCCGGTGCTGGGGGGTCTGGCGGTACTGCACTACCTGTTCGCGGCGATCGCCCTGAGGGCCGCCGCGGGAACGACCCTGCCCCTGCGCAGAACCATGCTGACCCAGTTCACCGCCGCCGCCGCGAGCCGGTTCACCCCGGGCGGGCTCGGCGGGACCGCGGTCAACATCAGGTACCTGAACGTCCACGGCTGCTCGCTGCCGACGGCGGTCATGGCGGTCTCCGCCCAGCACGCCGCGCTCTGGGCGGCCGAGGTACTGGTCCTGCTGATCGCGATCGCCTTCACCCATGACGTGCAGGCCTTCCGCCTGGTCACCGACCAGGCCGCGGCGCTCTGGCAGGGCATCACCCATCCGGGCGTGGCCGTCTGCTTCGCGGCGGCCGTGGTCCTGATCGTCACGGCGCTCGTGCTGATGGCCAGGCGCACCGGCAAGCGCGCGGTCCTCGCCTGGTTCGACGCGCTGCGCGATCTGGCCCACCGTCCGCGCGACCTGTGCGTGCTGATGGCCTCGTCGCTGGCCGTCGCCGCGGTGCTGGGGCTGGCGTTCGGGCTGAGCGTGCTGGCCGTGCCCGGGACCCAGGTCTCGCCCGACCATCTCGGCGTCCTGTTCGGCGCCTACATCGTCGGGAGCGCGGCGGGGTCCGCGGTGCCCGTCCCCGGCGGGATCGGGACGGCCGAGGCCGCCTTCACCGGCGCCCTGGTCGCCGTGGGCATCGCCGCCGTCCCCGCCCTCCAGGCGGTGCTGATCTTCCGCGCCGTCACGTTCTGGGCCCCGGTCCCGGTCGGCATCGCCGCCGTCCGCATGGCGGCCGCCCGGCCCCAGCCTGTCTAGACGGGCTCCGACCTAAACGGGTTCGGCGGCGTTCACACGGATGCCCGCGGCGGCGAAGGGGCGCAGGATCTCGGGGTCCGGCGGGTTCACGCCGAGGAACTCGACGCGGGTGAGCGGGCCGCCGAGCGCGGCGACCGCGTGCGCGAGGTCCCGGCCCGGCTCGACCCCGGCGAAGACGAGGGTGCCGAGGAGCGGGAGCCGCCGCAGCCCGGCGAGCGCGGCCAGGTCGAGCCGGGGCAGCCGCAGGCACAGCACCCGGACGGACTCCGGCAGCCCGCCGAAGCCGTGCCCCGTGGCGGCGGCCCCCTTCAGCCGGACGACCTCGAGGCCGGTGAGCCGGTCGAGACCGCGGAACGCATCGTCGGTCATCAGGTCCGAGGCCAGCCCCAGCTCTGCCAGGCCGCCGAGGCCGGTCAACGCGGCGGCCCCACGGTCGGTGAAGGGGCCCTCGACGTTGAGCACCTTCAGCCAGGGCATCGCGCCGACCTCCCCCAGGATCTCGTCGGTGACCCCGGTCAGGTCGAGTTCCCGGAAGGCCCGCTCCCCGCGCAGGCCGCCCGTCCAGGCGCCCGTGTAGGCGAGTTCCGCGTCCCCCGGCAGTTCCACACTGCGCGCATCGCTCATACTCCCCAACGTAACCACGGTGGGTGACGGAAAACGCCACGCCGCGTTTCCTCCGGTCGGCTAGTCGTTGACGAGATGGGCTCCCGGGGTGGTGCCGAAGGCCGTCCGGAAGGCGTGGATGAAGGCGCTGGGGCCGTTGTAGCCGCAGTCCGCGGCGACGGCCGTCACCGACGATCCCCTGGCCAGGAGGGTCAGTGAGTGGTGCAGGCGCAGCTGGGTGCGCCACTGCGGGAAGGACATGCCGGTCTCGGCGCGGAACAGCCGGCTCAGGGTCCGTTCGGAGGCACCGACCTCCGCGCCGAGCTCGGCGAGGGTGCGCGGCGTGGCCGGGTCGGCCTCCAGCAGGGCCGCGACGTCGCGCAGCCGGGCGTCGGCGGGGGTGGGCAGCCGGACCGTCAGCCCCTCGACGGGCCGCAGCTCGTCCAGGGCCACCCGCTGGAGGTTGCGCCGCCGCTCGGGACCGGGAGCGTCCTCCGCCGTCAGCGCGGCGACGACCTCGGCGAGCAGCGGGCTGACGGCCATGACCGTGGGACGGCGGAGGGCCAGCGGATTCTCGGCGAAGATCACGCAGCGCAGGTCGGTCGGCCCGTGGGCCTCGTGGGCGTGCGGGACCAGGGCGGGCAGCCAGACGGCCCGCTGCGGCGGGACGGCCCAGACGGCCTCGGCGGTGGAGACCCGCAGGACGCCCCGGCGCGGATAGATCAGCTGGTGGTCGGCGTGGTGGTGCCAGTCGACGCGCTCGCGGTGGGCCAGCGGGACGCGCGACCGAGGATGGCGGTTCATCGACATGAGTCGGCAGAGTATCGCTAGCCCGCGCCGGGCGCCGCCGTGAATGCTCGTGCCATGACCGAAACACTCGAACGCAAGGAGACGCGTTCGCCGCTGCGGCGGATGCGGATGTGGGGCACGGCCCACGCCGTCGACGACCTGTACCAGGGGCTGGTCCCCGCGGCCGTCCCCTACTTCGTGCTCGACCGGCACTACGGCTACGTCGCGGCCTCCGGCCTCACCCTCGCCGCGACCCTCGGCAGTTCGATCCCCCAGCCGTTCATCGGCCTGGCCGTCGACCGGTGGCGGCTGGGATGGCTCGCCGCCGCCGGGGTCGCCACCGCCGGGATCGGCCTCGGCCTGTCGGGCCTGTTCTCCTCCTACGCCGCCGTCTGGTCGCTGATCCTCCTGTCGGGCCTCGGCGTGGCGATGTTCCATCCGGCGGCGGGCCGGGCGGCGCGGGAGGCGGCGGGCGACAGCGCCGCGGCGATGAGCGTCTTCGCCGCGGGCGGCAGCGTCGGCTTCTTCCTCGCCCCGGTGCTCGCGACCCCGGCGCTCATGGCCCTGGGGGTCGGCGCGACCGCGCTGTTCATCCCGCCGGCCGTGCTGATGGCCTTCGTCCTCCACCGCAACCGCCCGGGTCCCTCCTCGGTCCGGACCGCGGTCCGCGCCGGGGCCGACCGGTGGCGTCCGTTCCTGGTCCTGACGGCCGTCGAGATCGTCCGATCGGTGATCTTCTTCGGGGTGCTGACCTTCGTCGAGCTGTACTGGATCCGGCACCTGCACGCCGGGCGGGCCGTCGCCGGGGTCGCGCTGGCCGGGTTCCTCGTCGGCGGGGTCGCCGGAACCCTGCTCGGCGGCCGGCTCGCCGACCGGATCGGGATGGTCAGGACCGTCCAGCTCGGCGGGCTGCTGGCCGTTCCCGCGCTGATCGCGCTGCGGGCCGCGCCCGGAGCCTACGCTCCGCTGCTGTTCGCGGTGGCCGCGGGCGTCGCGCTCAACCTGCCGTTCGCGGTCCTGGTCAAGCTCGGCCAGGACTATCTGCCGGGCCGTCCGGGCACGGCGGCGGGCGTGACGCTGGGGCTGGCCGTGAGCGTCGGCGGTCTGCTGTCACCCGTCCTCGGGCTCGTCGCCGACGCCCGAGGGCCGCAGGGCGTCCTCACCGTGCTGTGCTTCCTGCCCCTCACGGCGCTCGCGCTCGGGCTGTTCCTCACCGAGCCCGGGGAGGAGACCGTCCCGGACCGTGCGACGGCTTGACCTGGCGTGCGCCAGCACTACGACCAGGACGCGTCGGCCAGGTCGGCGAGCTCGGCGACCAGGCGCGGGTGGCGGGAGGCGACGTCGCGCTTCTCCCCCGGGTCGGCGGTCAGGTCGTAGAGCTCGTTGCGCCAGCCCGACCTGCGGGCCGGACGCCGCTCGCCGGGGGCGAAGCGGACCAGCTTCCAGCGGCCCCTGCGGACGGCCTCGGCCAGCCGGGTGACGCTCCCGTGCTCGGTGGCGTTGGCCCTGCGGGTCTCGTGGGTCTCGCTGCGGTACCAGTAGCGGTGCCCGGGCGCCGGTGCCCCTCCTCTGCCGGTCAGGACGCCCGCCAGCGAGGCGCCGTCCAGCCCGCCGGGAACGGCCGCCCCGCCGAGTTCGGCGAGCGTGGGCAGCAGGTCGGTGTGCTGGGTGAGCCGCCCGCTCGTGCCACGCCTGACCAACCCCGGCGACCAGGCGACGAACGGGACCCTGATGCCGCCCTCGTAGATGTTGCGCTTGTAGCCGCGCAGCGGGCCGTTGGCGTTGAAGCGGTCGGGGTTCACTCCGCCCTCCTCGTGCGGTCCGTTGTCGCTGGTCACCAGCACCACCGTCGGACGATCCGCGTCCTTGACGGCGGCGACGAGGTCGCCGATGTGGGAGTCCAGCCGGGTCACCTGGGCGGCGTGCCCGCGGTCGGCCTTCGGCCAGTTCCGGTGCGCGTAGCGCCCCTGGGACGGCACGGTGCTGGGCGCGTGCGGCAGGTTCGGGCTGAAGAAGAGCAGGAACGGGTCGTCGCTCTTGCGCCGGGCGAACCGCACGGCCTGGTCGCGCAGCAGATCGGGGGCGTACGCGCCGTGCAGGGCGACCCGCCGGTCGTCGTGCCAGAGATGGTCGGGCCGGTAGTCGTGGGCGGCATGGTGGGTGAGGTAGCCGTAGAACTCCTGGAACCCGTGGGCGTTGGGATGGCTGGCCTGGTCGGGACGGTCGGGCCCGAAGCCCCACTTGCCGAACAGCCCGGTCCGGTAGCCCGCCCATCTGAGCACCTCGGCGACGGTGGTGTCGGCCGCGCGCAGGCCGCCGGGCAGCCCCGCCCGCGGGTTCTGCCTGACCCGTGCGTGCCCGGAGTCCAGCCCGGTCAGCAGTGAGCAGCGCGACGGCGCGCACACGGCCGCCGCGGCGTAGGCCTGGGTGAACCGCAGCCCCTGGCGGGCCAGCTCGTCGACGACGGGCGTCCTGATGAGCTTCTGGCCGTAGCAGCCGAGTTCCCCGTACCCGAGGTCGTCGGCGAGGACGACCACGAGGTTCGGCCTCGGGCCCGCCGCGCGGGCGTTCGCGGACGGTGCGCCGAGCACCGCTCCCGCGGCGCCGAGCACCGCCGTTCCGAGGACATGTCTGCGGCTGGGTCCACCTTCGCGTTCCACAACTCCACAATATCAACCAAACAAGTAGGAAATAAAGGGAAAAGGGGGCCCCGGTGTCCTCCTGGAGGACGCCGGGGCCTTACGGGCTAGTGCGGGGTCGCCTTCTCGGCGCCGATGCCGGTCAGGGATCTGACCTCCATCTCGGCGTACTTCTGAGCGTTGTACTCCTTGCTCAGGATGGTGCCGAGATAGCCGCAGAGGAAGCCGATCGGGATCGAGACCAGACCCGGGTTGTCCAGCGGGAACCAGTGGAAGTCGACGTCGGCCGGGAAGAGGCTGAGGCTCTTGCCGTCGGCGCCGGCGCCCTTGCCCGACACGACCGGCGAGAAGAAGACCAGCAGCATCGCCGAACCGAGACCGCCGTAGATCGCGGAGACGGCGCCCTGGGTGTTGAACCTCTTCCAGAACAGGCTGTAGAGGATGGCCGGGAGGTTGCCGGAGGCGGCCACCGCGAAGGCCAGCGCCACCAGGAACGCCACGTTGAGCTTCTGCGCGAAGATGCCCAGGACGATCGCGATCGCGCCGATGACGAACGCGGAGATCTTCGCGACCCTGACCTCCTCCTTCTCCGTCGCCTGACCCTTGCGGATCACGTGGGCGTACAGGTCGTGCGCCACCGACGAGGACGACGCGAGCGTCAGGCCCGCGACGACCGCGAGGATCGTGGCGAAGGCGACGGCCGCGATGAACGCCAGCAGGATCGTCCCGCCGGTGCTCCCGAAGACGATGTCGCCGATCTTCTCCGCCAGCAGTGGCGCCGCCGTGTTGCCCGCGGCGTTGGACTTCGCGATCTCCTTCGACCCGACCAGGGCCGCCGCGCCGAAGCCCAGCACCAGGGTCAGCAGGTAGAACACGCCGATGATGCCGATGCCCCACAGGACGGACTTGCGGGCGTCCTTGGCGGTGGGAACGGTGTAGAAGCGGATGAGGATGTGCGGCAGGCCGGCCGTGCCCAGCACCAGCGCGAGGCCGAGGCTGATCAGGTCGAGCTTGCCCTCGAGGCCCTGGGCGTCCGTGCCGTACTTGAGGCCGGGCTCGAGGAACTTGTCGCCCTTGCCGGACTGCTCGGCGGCCTTGCCCAGCATCTCGGAGAAGTTGAACCCGTAGTGGCCGAGCACCAGCAGGGTGATCAGGGCCGCGCCGGTCATCAGCAGGACGGCCTTGACGATCTGCACCCAGGTCGTGCCCTTCATGCCGCCGACCACGACGTAGATGATCATCAGCGCGCCCACGGCGACGATCGTCAGGGCCTTGGCGGCGTCACTGGTGAGGCCGAACAGCAGGGCGACGAGCGCACCGGCGCCGACCATCTGGGCCAGCAGGTAGAAGACCGAGACGACGATCGTCGACACACCGGCGGCCGTGCGGACCGGCCGCGGGCTCATCCGGAAGGCGAGCACGTCGGCCATGGTGAAGCGGCCCGAGTTGCGCAGCAGCTCGGCGACCAGCAGCAGCGCCACCAGCCAGGCGACGAGGAAGCCGATCGAGTACAGGAACCCGTCGTAGCCCGACAGGGCGATGATCCCGGCGATCCCGAGGAAGGAGGCGGCCGACATGTAGTCGCCGCCGATCGCCAGGCCGTTCTGGATGGGAGAGAAGTTGCGGCCGCCGGCGTAGTAGTCGGTGGCGTCCTTGGTCTGACGCGAGGCGCGCAGCGTCAGGAAGAGGGTGAACCCGACGAAGATGACGAACAGCGTGATCGCTAGGGTCTCGTGGCTCACAGTCCGGTCGCCTCCTCGCGCACCTTCTCCGACAGGGGGTCGAGCTTGCTGCTGGAGTAGCGCTCGTACCACCAGGCGATGACGAAGGTCGAGACGAACTGGAGCAGGCCGAAGACCAGGGCGACGTTGACCTTGCCGAACAGCACGTGGCCCATGAAGCCGCGCGCCCACGCGGACATGACGACGTACAGCAGGTACCAGAACAGGAAGCCGGCGGTCAGCGGGAAGACGAACGAGCGGAACTTACGCCTCAGCTCGAGAAAATCCGGACTCTGCCGGACCCTCTCGTACATGTCGACGTCCTCAGGAGCAGCGCTCAAGTGGACCTCCTCGAAGGGGTTTGTGATGGGGATCACGGGGCGGGTTGGCCCACAACGTAAGGCCGGGTCCCGGCCAAGTGGAGATGTTTATCGGCGAGGTGCGGGGCCGGGTCGGCGACGACACGCCACGTGCGACGAGCGGTCGTTCTGGCACGACGAACGGTCGGAGGAATCCGTCAAACGCGGCGCGGGCGCCAGTCGCCCCGATCCAGGGCGAGGGCCTCGGGAGTGTGCAGCCGGACCATCGTCCTGGCCACTCCGGCCGGTGCGGCGGTACGCCGCGACACCAAGATCATAACCAGAAAAGTGACCGGGACGGTCCAAGCGCCGGGTTGCGCGAGAAGTGTCGCGCCCCAGCCCCTGCCCGCGCCGAGGGCCACGGTGAACACGACCGCTCCCCCGGCCAGTACTCCCCCGGCCACCAGCCCGGCCAGCGCGCCCGCCGCCGTGAGCCCGCGCCACCAGATCCCGAGCACCAGCAGCGGGCAGAAGGTCGAGGCGGCGAGCGCGAACGCCAGACCGACCATGGTCGCGACCGGCAGGGACGAGGGGACGGCCAGCGCGACCGACAGGGGCACCCCGATCGCCAGCAGCGTCGCCGCCCGGAAGGAGCGCACGCCGCCGTGGAACAGGTCCTGGCCGATCACCCCCGCGACCGAGACCGTCAGGCCCGAGGAGGTCGACAGGAACGCCGCGAACGCCCCGGCGGTGAGCAGCGCGCCGAGCAGGTCGCCGCCGAGCCCGCCGACCAGGCGGTGCGGCAGTTCGAGGACCACGAAGTCGGGGTCGGCGAGGTCGGAGGCGTAGACCCTGCCGAGCGCGCCGTAGGCGGCCGGCAGCAGGTAGAACAGCCCGAGCAGGCCCAGCACGACGGCCGTGGTCCTGCGCGCGGCCCTGCCCTCGGGGTTGGTGTAGAAGCGCACGAGCACGTGCGGCAGGCCCATGGTGCCGAGGAAGGTCGCGAGGATCAGGGAGTAGGTGGCGTAGAGCTGGTGCTCCTGCTGGAGCGGCAGCAGCCAGGTCGGGTCCGAGACCCCGGGCGATCCGTCACCGCGCCAGGCGATCAGCAGGAAGACCAGCGGGACGGCCAGCGCCGTCAGCTTCAGCCAGTACTGGAACGCCTGCACCAGGGTGATGCTGCGCATCCCGCCCGACCACACGCCGATGATGACGATCGCGGCGACGAGGGCGCCGCCCGTCCAGCGGGGGCCTCCCGTGACGGCCGCCAGCACCCGTCCAGCGGTCTGGAGCTGGGGCAGCAGGTAGAGCCAGCCGATGAGGACCACGAGGAGCGCGGAGGCCCGCCGCACGGCCATCGACTCCAGCCTGGCCTCGGCGAAGTCGGGCAGCGTGTAGGCGCCCGAGCGGCGCAGCGGCGCCGAGACCAGCACCAGCAGCACCAGGTAGCCGCCGGTCCAGCCGACGGGCAGCCACAGCATGTCCGCGCCGTTGGTGAGCACCAGCCCGGCGACACCGAGGAAGGACGCGGCCGACAGGTACTCCCCGCCGATGGCCGAGGCGTTGGCGACCGGGGAGACCGCCCGGGACGCCACGTAGAAGTCCGAGGTGGTCCTGGCGAGGCGCAGCCCGTAGAACCCGGCCAGCAGCGTCGCCGCCGACACCGCGACGATGGCGGCCAGGTTCACCGGCGGTCCACGAGGTCGGCGAAGTCCCGCTCGTTGGCCTCGGCCTGGCGCACGTACCACCAGCCGCAGAGCGCGAACAGCGGGTACAGCAGCACGGCGAGCAGCAGCCACGGGACGGGCAGCCCGGCCAGCCTGCCCTGGCGGACCGAGCCCGACAGCCAGAACAGCAGCGGCAGCCCGCCGACCACGAGGACGAGCAGGGTGCAGACGAACAGCGACAGCCTGAGCTGGGCGCGGATCAGGGACCGCATGTAGACCTCGCCGAGCGCGGTCTGCTCGTCGATCTCGCGCGTCCCCCGGCCGCCCCACCGGGCGACGGCCCGGGTCTTCGGGCTGGTCACCGTCACCCGCGACGGCCTGCGGTCGGTCACGGCCGCCGCCTGAGCAGCAGGTCGCGCAGCTCCCTGACGTGCCTGCGGCTGACGGGCAGCTCGACGCCCGCCACGAGCACCGTGCAGCGCCCGGAGTCCAGGCGAAGCTCGGTGATGTGCGGGACGGCCACGAGATGGCTGCGGTGGATGCGGACCAGCCCGGCACCGCGCCAGCGCTCCTCCAGCACGGCCAGAGGGATCCGGACGAGATGGCTGCCGCCCGGGGTGTGCAGGCGGGCGTAGTCGCCCTGGGCCTCGATGTAGTGGACCTCGCCCGGCTGCACGAACCGGGTGACGCCCGACAGCTCGACCGCGACGGCCTCCGCCTCCTGGGCGGGGGGCGGCTCACCGGGTGAGGCGATCCGGCCGAGCGCCTGGGACAGCCGTTCGGGCCGGACGGGCTTCAGCAGGTAGTCGGCCGCGTGGACCTCGAAGGCGTGGACGGCGTGCTCCTCGTGGGCCGTCACGTAGACCAGCCGGGGCGGGGTGGCGAACTGGGCCAGCAGCCGGCCGAGGACGATCCCGTCGATGCCGGGCATCCGGACGTCGAGGAAGACCGCGTCGAACGGCCGGTCCTCGGCCAGGGCCCGGTCGAGGGCGCGCAGGGCGGCGGCTCCGTCGCGGGCTCCGTTCACCTCGCCGACCCGGGAGTCCGCCCGCAGCAGGAACACGAGGTCGTCGAGGGCCGGTCCCTCGTCGTCGACGGCCAGTACACGCATCACCAAAGAGTGATGGCCACCACAAACCGTGTCAATCAACCGATACTCCCGGCCGGTACTTCGGAACCCGGAAGCTGACCTTCATCCCCGCGTCGACGGCCGTCTCGACGACGAGGCCGCTGGCGTCGCCGTAGACCTGCCGCAGCCGCGAGTCGACGTTCGCGAGCCCTATCCCGCTGTCCTGGTGCCCCTCCCCCGCCAGGACGCCGCGCATGGCCTCGGGGTCCATGCCGACCCCGTCGTCCTCGACGCTGATCAGGCAGTCGGCCCCCGCGTCCTGGGCGAGCAGGGTGATCCGGCCGGGGCCGGGCTTGCCCTCCAGGCCGTGCCTGACGGCGTTCTCCACCAGCGGCTGGAGGCACAGGAACGGCACCGCGACGGGCAGCACCTCGGGCGCGATCCGGAGCGTGACCCGCAGCCGGTCCTCACCGAAGCGGGCGCGGGCCAGCAGCAGGAACCTGTCGATGTTGTGGAGCTCCTCGGCGAGGGTGGTGAACTCCCCGTGCCGCCGGAAGGAGTAGCGGGTGAAGTCGGCGAACTCCAGCAGCAGCTCCCGGGCCCGCTCGGGGTCGGTGCGGACGAACGAGGCGATGGTGGTGAGGGCGTTGTAGACGAAGTGCGGCGAGATCTGCGCGCGCAGCGCCCGCACCTCCGCCTCGACCAGCAGGTTCCGGGAGCGGTCGAGGTCGGCCAGTTCGAGCTGGGTGTCGACCCACCGGGCGACCTCCTCCGTGGCCCGCACCAGCGCCGCCGACGCCTGGGCGCCGTAGGCGATGAGGGCGCCCACCACCCGTCCGTCGGTGGTCAGCGGGACCACGACGGCCATCCCGTCGAGGGTGTCGGCGACCCGGGTCCTGCCGGTGGAGAGGGTCTCGGCGGCCAGCTCCAGGGCGTCCTTGCGGGCGCCGCAGAGGACCTCCTCGCGGCTGGTGATCGCCAGTTCGTCCGTGCCGAGCAGCTCGCGCAGATGCCGGCCCGCCTTCTCCGCCCCCGTCCTGGTCAGCCCCCCGCGCAGGGCGGGTGCGGCGAGAGCGGCCTTGTGCAGGGTCTCGAACGCCGCCCGCTCGACCGGCCCGCCGAGATCACGCCGCCGCAGCCTGACCAGCACCACGACCGCGACGACCGCGACGATTCCGGCGATGACGTACTCCACCCGGCCAAACTAGCCCGCCCGCCGCCGCGTGATCCAGGCCGGACCGGGGAGGCGGCGGGCGTGGATAGCCTGGGCGGATGAGCTCGCACGACGTTCCGGCCTGCTGCGCCGCCTCCCGGCCCGCCGGGACGGCCGCCGCCGGGCCCGTCCACCGGATCACGCCGGTGGCCGCGGCCGCGCCGAAGGGGATGATCACGCTGCCCGGCGGGACCTTCCTGATGGGCAACGAGGACGCGCTGGCCAACCCGCACGACGGGGAGGGCCCCGTCCGCGAGGTGACGGTCGAGCCGTTCCGGATCGACCCGATGACGGTCACCAACGCGCAGTTCGCTCGCTTCGCCAAGGAGACGGGCTACGCGACCGAGGCCGAGCGGTTCGGCTGGTCGTTCGTCTTCTACGGCCTGCTCGCGCCCGAGGTCGCCGACGCCGCCCAGGCCCCCCAGGGCACCCCGTGGTGGCGGGCGATCGAGGGAGCGGCCTGGAACCGCCCCGAGGGGCCGGGGAGCGACGTCCGCAGGCGCCAGAAGCATCCCGTGGTCCATGTCTCCTGGAACGACGCCGCCGCCTACGCCGCCTGGGCGGGCAAGCGCCTGCCGACCGAGGCCGAGTGGGAGTACGCGGCGCGCGGCGGCCTGGAGCAGGCCACCTACCCGTGGGGCGACGAGCTGAGCCCGCGCGGGCAGCGGCGCTGCAACATCTGGCAGGGCTCCTTCCCCGGCCACCACACCGGCCGTCCCGGACCGGTCGCCGCGGACTCCTACCGCCCCAACGCCTACGGCCTCTACAACACGGTCGGCAACGTCTGGGAGTGGACCGCCGGCACCTTCGCCGGCGATCCCGGATCCCGCCCCATGCGCGGCGGCTCCTACCTCTGCCACGACTCCTACTGCAACCGCTACCGCGTCGCCGCCCGCACCGCCAACACCCCCGACTCCAGCACCGGCAACACCGGTTTCCGCTGCGCCGCCGACGCCTGAGGCCCGTCTCAGCAGGTGGAGCGGTAGCCGATCGAGGCGGGCACGTAGGTCTTCCAGTCCTCGCGGGACAGCGGGCCCAGCCGGGCGCAGAAGGACGCGCTGATCTTCACGGGGTCGATGAGGTGGGTGCGCAGCAGGCCCTCGCGGTCGATGCTGAAGACCGCCGAGCCGTCGGGGGCGAAGGCGATGGAGGACGCCGTGTCGTTGGGGGTCGTGCTCTTGGGGACGTGGCGTCCGGTCAGGGGGAGGCCGAGGAGCCGGTTGCCCTTCATGTCCCACAGCCGGATCTGGGCGGTCGTGTCGGAGATCGCCAGCAGGGAGCCGTCCCGGGAGAAGGCCATCGAGGGACCGGGCGTGCCGCCGGGCCGGATCTCCGACCGCTGCCTCAGGGTGGCGGCGTCCCAGAAGCGGACGTTCTCGGTGTTCGGCTCGGCGACCACTCCCTGGGCGCTGAGCGCCTGGGCCGACTCCAGCCCGTGCGCGGCGGGCACGAGCCGCTTTCCGGTGGCGACCTCGACGACCCCCTGGTCCTGGGCCGAGACCACCGTGCGTCCGTCGGGGCTGAACAGCACCTTCGGGTGGTCGTAGAGGTTGCCCGCGATCGGCCGTGAGCCTCCGGCCGGCGGCTCGCCCTTCGAGGTGGCGCGCAGCCTGCCCGAGGGCACATCCCACAGGTCCAGGAGCGAGGTCTGGTCGGTGTCCCCGGTCAGGAAGGCCAGGGTGCGGGCGTCGGGCGAGAAGGCCATCGGCGTCTCCTTCACCAGCGTCCTGCCGGTCGCCAGGGTGGACCTCTTCGCCGCCGACCGGACATCCCACAGGTCGATCCGGCCGTCCTGGTGGGTCTCGGCGAGGGTCGCGCCGTCGGGCGAGAGCACGAGGTTCCCGCCGCCCTCCCGGAGCAGGTCGAAGGGGAGCGAGCCGCGCTTCTTCCTGGTCAGCGGGTCGAAGACGTCGAGAGTGTGGCGGGACTGGGTGACCAGGGTGGAGCCGTCGGCGCTGAGCAGCGTGACGGTGCTGCTGGAGAAGGCCGTGTCGTCGAGCCGGACGGTGTCCTGGATCGTTGCCAGGGAGATCACGTTGATCCTGCGCTCTCCGTCGACGCAGCGCACGGAGCGGTCGCCGGGGCCGAAGGTCTGGCGGGTGCACTGCCCGATGCCGTACCGGAAGACCGGGTGCTGCTGGTAGTGCTCGATGTCCCAGATCATGCCGTTGAGCAGCAGGTAGCGGCCGTCCGAGCTGTAGACGGGGGCGCTGGTGAACGGCGTCTTCGGGACCGTGCGGACGGTGGTGAGCCCCTTGTCGAGCCGGAGGTGACGCACCTGGTCGCCCTGGACGAGCGCCAGGGCGTTGCCCGCCGGGCTGATCGCCAGATTGTCGATCTTCTTCTTGGGGATCTCGAACTTCGGCAGCTTGACGCGGGAGCGGCTCTTCACCTCCCAGACCTCCAGTGACGGGCCCCGCGTCCCCACGAGGTAGCCGCGGCGGCTGAGGTCGACGACGTCGAAGGCGTAGGGCACGTCGAGCAGGACGGCTCCGGTCGCGACGTCGTGGACCCTGGTGTGCTTCGCCTCGATGGTGAGCAGGCGGGTGCCGTCCTGGTCGAGCTGGAGGTAGGGCTCGGGCAGGCGGATCGTGACCGGGGCGGGAGTGCCGGTCGCGACGTCGTGGAAGGTGACCGTCCCGTCCTCGTGGTAGACGCCGAGGCGCTTGCCGTCGCCGCTGAGGGTGAGGCTCCCGCCGAGCAGCGGGCGCTTGACCGGCGAGCCGGGGACGGCGAACTCGCCGACCTGCGCGCGGGTGTCGACGTCGAAGATCTTGACCCGGTCGGCCCAGGCGTAGGCGAGGAGGCGGGCGGGGCCGTCGGTGGTCCAGCTCAGCGCGTCCTCGACGCCCGGCGGCCGGTAGATGTCCTCCTCCCACTGGCCGTTCAGGGTGACCAGGGCGTTGCGGGTGTCGGCCGAGCCCGGGGCGATGTCCCCCGCCGCGACCGCGAGCCGCCGGGCCTTGACGGGGTCGATGCGCCGCAGGCTGATCGCGAGGTTCGCGACCTGGGCGCCGATGGCGTCGTCGCGCTGGCGGGTGACGGTCTCGTTCTTGGCGGCGAGCGTCCTGCCCTGTTTGAGGGAGGTCGCGGCGGTCCCGCTCGCGACCACGAGGAGGACGGCCAGCGCGGTCGCCAGGAAGCCGCGGTTGCGGGTGCGGCGGCGGGAGGCCAGGACGGAGCCGTCGAGGAAGGAGCGTTCGAGGAGGTTCAGGGTGAGGTGGCGGCGGCCCGCGACGGCGCCGGTGATGGCCTCGTCGAGGGAGCTGCCGTGCAGCAGGTCGGCGTTCTTGCGGCCGTGGCCGTCCCAGCGGCGGGCGGCGTCGGCGAGGGCCCGGTGGGCGTCGAGGACCGGGCGGTCGGTCTCGGCCCAGTCGCGCAGGCGGGGCCAGGCGCGCAGCAGGGCGGGGGCAGCGAGGGAGACGCGCTCCTCCTCCTGGCGCAGGATCCCCGCCCCGGCCAGGGCCGCGACGACGCGGCGGACGGCAGGCTCGGTGGTCTCGCCGTCCAGGAGCTCGGGGAAGACGACCGTGCGGAAGTCCTCGGGGGTGGTGGCGACCATGCGGAGCAGGACCCGAGGCACGGCCTCGCGCGCCTCGGGGTCGAGCCCGGTGTAGGCGGCCTCCGCGGCCTCGGCGGGCGACGGCGCCAGGGCCGCGGCGGGCAAGGCCGCGGCGGCGCGCTTGCCCTCCTCGAGCGGGGCGTCGCCGATGAGGGCGTCCAGGAGGCCGCGGGCCGTGGGACGCGCGGCGGGGTCGCGGGAGAGCGCCCGTTCGACCAGCGGCAGCAGGGAGGAGGGCAGCGCGTCGAGGTCGGGTTCGGTGTTGACGATCTGGTAGATCAGCGAGGGGAGGCTCTCGCCGTCGAACGGGAACTTTCCCGTCGCCGCGTACAGGACGACCGCGCCCCAGGCCCAGACGTCGACGGCGGCCGTGGCCCGCTCCCCCTGGAAGACCTCGGGCGCCATCCAGCGGGGCGTCCCCTTCATCCCCGTCGCGCTGCGGGACATCTCCTCGGTGCGGGCGATGCCGAAGTCGATCACGCGGGGGCCGTCGGGGCCGAGCAGGACGTTGGCGGGCTTGAGGTCGCGGTGCACCACCCCGGCCTGGTGGATCGAGGTGAGCGCGGTGGCGATGCCGATCGCCAGGCGGAACAGCTCGCCGGGGCCGTAGGCGCCGTTGCGCTCCACCCACGACTGGAGGTCGGGCCCGGGGACGTACTCGCTGACCAGGTAGGGCGGCAGATGGTCGAGATCGGCCTCGATGATGCGGGCGGTGCAGAAGGACGCGACCCGGCCGAGGGCCGCCACCTCCCTGCGGAGCTGGTCGCGGTAGGCGTCGGTGATCTGGTCGGCGTGCAGCGCCTTGACCGCCACCCGGGCGCCCCCGGCGTCGTAGCCCTCGTAGACCACCCCCTGCCCGCCGGCGCCGAGGCGTCCGGCCAGCCAGTAGGGACCGAGCCCGCGAGGATCAGAGGAGAGCAGTGGCGAGACCATAAATAGACAATATCGTCTCTATGGAGTGAAGCGGGAGAGCTCCCAGTCGTCGAAGAACGCGACGGTGTTCGGCCAGGTGGGGTCGTTGCGGTTGACGGTGAGGCCGACCCTGCCGCCCGTCCAGGGGGCCTTGGCGTCAACGGTGTCGAAGGCCTTGCGGCCGTCCACCCAGAGGGCCAGCCGGGTGCCCGCCCCCGCCGGGGAGCAGACGGCCTCGAGACGGTGCCGGGCGGTGCCCAGCCGGCCGACGACGCCGGTGGCGAGGTCGGTGTAGGAGTTGCGGACCGCCTTGCGGACGCGGGCGTTGCCCTTGGTGCTGACGAGCAGCTCGTAGCCGCCCGTCCCGGCCGTGCCGATCGCGTCGTTGCCGAAGCAGAGGAAGCCGGCCTCGCCGTCGGGGTCGCCCTCGGCGATCCTGACCTCGGCTGCCAGCAGCAGGGGCAGCGGGTCGTAGGCGGCCGGCCAGCTCCAGTAGGTCGTGAACGCCGCCGAGGTCGTCTGCCGCCACTCGCCCTTCTCGTACCGGCCGCCCCGGTCGGGTCTCCAGCCCGACTTCGGATCGTCGAACCCGTCGGGGCCGAGCAGCCGGGCGGCGGCCTCCGGCGGTCCCTCCGCCCCGCCGCCGACGATCCGCAGCGGGCTGCCCGGCACCAGCAGAAGAAGCGCGACCAGCAGGACGGCGAGCACGCCCGCGCCCGCGAAGGTCCCGTACAGCACGGCCCTGCCGCGCCCGCGCCGCTCCGCCGGGCGCGACGGCGGCGGGACCGGGGGCGCGTGCCCGCGCCGCCAGGAGTCCTCCACCCGGTGGGCGGCCTGTTCGGGGACGACCCCCGGCTCGCCGAACAGATGCGACAGCAGCTGCGGGACCGTCGGCCTGCGGCGGGGGTCCTTGTGCAGGGCCCCTTCGACGAGCGCGCGCAGCCGGCCGTCGAGGCCGTCGAGGGCGGGTTCGGCGTTGCCGATCCGGTAGATGACGTCGTGCAGCGTGGTCCCGGAGAACGGCGAGCGGCCGGTCGCGGCGTAGGCGACGACGCAGCCCCAGGAGAACACGTCGGCCGCCGGGGTGATCTGCCCGCCGTCCAGCAGCTCGGGGGCCAGGAACGCGGGGGTGCCGAAGACCGTCCCGGTGCGGGTGACCTGGCCCTCGCCGTCGACGCTGCGGGCGATGCCGAAGTCGATCACGCGGGGGCCGAGCGGCGACAGCAGCACGTTCGCCGGTTTCAGGTCGCGGTGCACCAGCCCCGCGGCGTGGATCGCCGACAGGGCGGTGGCCATCCCGACGGCCAGGCCCTCCAGGTCGGAGCCGCGCAGCGGCCCGCCCTCCCGGACGGCCCGCTCCAGGGTCGGCCCGGACACGAACTCGGTGACGACGTAGAGCGGCGGCCGGTCGAGCTGAGCGTCCAGGACGGCGGCGGTGCAGAACCGCTGGACCCGTCCCGCCGCGCCGACCTCGCGGCGGAAGCGCTCACGGAACCGCGGATCATGCGCCAGCTCCGGGCTGATCACCTTGACGGCCGCCTTGCCGCCGTCGGCGTCGACCCCCAGGTAGACGACGCCCATTCCGCCCCTGCCGAGCCGTCCGGCCAGCCGGTAACGGCCCAGTCCGGGCGGGTCGGCGCTCTCCAGGGGATCGAGCGGGGGCTCCGTCACGGATCTGATCCTCCCCCGATTCGCGGTGCTTCCACCAGTCGGCCGTACGCTACGCCGCATGACCTCTGTTGTGACGCTCGGGGTGCACATCGTCGATGTGCTCACCCTCCCCGTGGACACCCTTCCCACCGGCCAGGACACCGTCCTCGTCGATCAGATCCGCCTCACCGCCGCCGGCTCCGCCGCGGGCACCGCGGTGGACCTCGCCAAGCTCGGCGCGGACGTCGTCTCGATGGGCGCGGTCGGCGACGACGAGCTCGGCGATTTCCTGATCATGCTGATGACCCGGCACGGGGTGGACGTCTCCCGGCTGGCCAGGCTCGCCGACCAGACCAGCGCCTCGATCCTCCCGATCACCAGCAGGGGCACGCGTCCCTCGCTGCACGTCCCGGGAGCGAACCTGTCGGTCGTCGCCGAGCATGTGGACGGGGACGCGCTGGCCGCCGCCCAGGTGATCCATCTGGGCGGTCCCGACGTCACCTGGGCGCTCAACGACCCGGCGTTCTTCGCGAAGCTGTCGGCGGCCCGCGACGCCGGCGCCGTCGTCACGATGGACCTGCTGTCGAACCTGCCCGACCTGCTGAAGGGCGCCGCGGCGTTCCTGCCCTACGTCGACTTCTTCCTGCCCAACGAGGAGCAGGCCCTCGCCATGACCGACGCCGCCACCCCCGCGGAGGCGGCGGCGTCCCTGCTCGCCGAGCACGGCCTGAAGGCCGTCCTGGTGACCCTCGGCGGCGAGGGCAGCCTGGTCGCGACCCCCGAGGGCTCCACCGTCCTGCCGGTCCTGCCGGTCGAGGTCGTCGACACCACCGGCTGCGGCGACGCCTACTGCGCCGGGTTCATCAGCGGCCTCCTGCACGACCAGGACGTCCTGACCGCCGCCCGCTGGGGGACGGCCGCCGCCTCCCTGGTCGCCCAGGGCCTCGGCTCGGACGCCGGGATCGTCGACCTGGCCGGGGTCCGCGCCCTGGTCCAGAGCGAGGAGCGGCCCTGACGTCGGGCGGTCGGCGCCGCGTCAGGCCTTGTGCGGCGCCGGAGGCGGGGGCGGCGGCTCCTGCCACCGGCCCGCCAGCCGGTCCCAGTCGATGAGCCAGTCGCGGCCCTCGTCGTCGACGAAGGAGCCGGGCGGCGCCTGCACGCCGTGCGACTGGAGCCACTGGCCGGGACGCGCCTGGTACGGCCTGGGCCGCCCGTTCGTCGGCATGATCTGCGGCGGGATCGGCGCGGGCCTGGCCCTGGACCGCCCGCCGTTCCCCTCGGACCGCAGCGTCGCGTCGTCCTTCTCCTCCGACATCCCGATCGGGCCCTCGCGGCGGGCGTTGAAGAACTGGTTCACCGCCGAGTCCGTGCTGGAAAGGATCATCTCCCGGTGCCCGAACATGACCAGGCCGCGCCGGAACAGCAGCCCCATGTTGTCGGGCAGCACCCGGGCGGTGCCGATGTCGTGGGTGACGATGAGGATCGTCGCGCCGGTCTCGTAGTTGATGTCGGCGAAGAGCTGGTTCAGGTAGGAGGTGCGGACCGGGTCGAGGCCCGAGTCCGGCTCGTCCGCCAGGATGATCTCCGGGTCGAGGACCAGCGCCCGCGCCAGCCCCGCCCGCTTCCGCATGCCGCCGGAGATCTCGCCGGGCAGCTTGCCCTCGGCGCCGACCATGCCGACCATCTCCATCTTCGACATGACGATGTCGCGGATCTTGGACTCGCCGTATCTGGTGTGCTCGCGCAGCGGGAACGCCACGTTGTCGTAGACGCTCATCGACCCGAACAGGGCGCCGTCCTGGAACAGCACGCCGAATCTGCGGCGCAGCTCGTAGAGGTGTTTCTCCCGCAGCTCGGGGACGTCGACGCCGTCCACCCAGACATGCCCGCGGTCGGGCCGCAGCAGCCCGATGAGGTTCTTGAGGAAGACCGACTTCCCGGTCCCCGACGGCCCCAGCAGGGCCGAGATCTGCCCGGCCGGAACCGTGAAGGACACGTCCTCCCAGATCACCTGCCGGCCGAAGGTCTTCTTCAGCCCGTCCACCCGGATCTCGACGCCCATGGCCCATCTCCTAAGCCCGCGACCGCCCTGAACGTACGCCGGGAGCAGCGGCTTGAGAGGGCCCAATCACAGGGGGACGTTCAGCGCCTTCATGATCTCGGCCAGCACCTCGTCGCGGCGCTCGACGAGGTAGAAGTGATCGCCGGAGAAGGAGCGGAGCTCGAACGGCCCGGTGGTGAGCTCGGCCCAGTGGGCGGCGATCTCGACCGGGACGTGCGGGTCGCCCTCGCCCGTCATCGCGGTGACCGGGGACGTCAGGGGGGCGCCCGGGGTGTGCCGGTAGTCCTGGAGCATCTGGAAGTCGGCGCGGATGTAGGGCAGGACCAGCTCGCGCAGCTCGGGGTCGGCCATCGCGTCGGCGTCGCTGCCGCCGAGGCTGAGCAGCTCCTGGACCAGCGCCGCGTCGTCGTTGATCGGGACGGTCCTGCGGCCGGCCCACTTGTGGGCGGGCAGCCCGGCCGACACGAACAGGTGGACCGGCGGGGAACCCTTCTCGGTGAGGATCCGGGCCGTCTCGAAGGCGACCAGGGCGCCCATGCTGTGGCCGAACAGGGCCATCGGGCGGTCCTGGAGGGGGGCGAGGGAGGCGGCGGCCATCCGGGCGGTCTGCATGATGCCGGTCGGGAGCGGGTCGGCCATCCGGTCGGCCCGTCCGGGGTACTGCACGGCGTGGACCTCGACGGCCGGGCTCACCGACCAGCTCCGGTAGGCGACGGCCGAGCCGCCGGCGTGCGGGAAGCACACCAGCCGGGTCGTCGCCCACGGCCGGGGGGTGGGGCAGCGGAGCCAGCTCATCGGGTTTCCTCCGTCAGTCCTCGTCGTGGACGAGGCGGTCGAGGCGGGGGTCGCCCGGCAGGGGCCAGGGCGCCACGCGGGGGTCGGGGACGGCTTTGACGAACGTCTCCTCCTCGGCGACCTCGAAGCCGCGGCGCAGGTAGTTGGCCTTGGCGTTGGGGTGGTCGAGGGTGGAGGTGCGCAGATGGACGCGGCGGGTCGGCCCGAAACCACCCGCCCAGAGCTGATCACGCTGCCAGGCGCGGCGCACGCACTGCTCGACCAGGTAGCCGCCGAAGCCCCGGCCGATGAACGCCGGGACGAGCCCGACGAGGTGGATCTCGGTGTCGCCGTCCGGCTGGGCCTCCAGCTCGAAGTATCCCGCGACCGTTCCCGCGGCCAGCGCGATCCAGGTGGCCAGCTGGGGCCGGTCCACCCACTTCACCCAGTCGTCGTGGGTCCAGCCGAACCGGTCGGTCCAGCAGACCCGGGCGCCGACCGTCGCGTACATCGCGCGGTTGAAGTCGGGAGACGGCAGTTCGGCCAGGCTGAAGGACATCTCTCCCGAGGGGAGCGGACCGGTCCGCAGCGAGCGGCGGTCCAGCATCTCCATAGCCCATTCAGTGACCGTGATCCGCAAGGGTCAGGAACCCGTCGCAGTGGCGGCGGACATGGCCTCGATCAGCGACTTGGGCCGCAGGTCGGTCCAGTTCCGCTCGACGAACTCCAGGCACGCCTCCCGGGTGTCCTCGGTCTTGGCGACCGTCCAGCCCGCGGGGACGTCCGCGAACGACGGCCACAGGGAGTGCTGGCCCTCGTCGTTGGTCAGGACGAGGAAGCGGCCGTCCGCGTCGTCAAAGGGGTTCGACATCGTTCCTCCGATTACGGGTGGTTTCAAGGAGTTCGTATGGCTTCGGAAGTCTAGGGGAGCTTACTGAGCAGTAGGCGGGCGATCACCGCGAGGGGCTCCGGCTCCATCAGGAAGTGGTGCTCGACGTCGATCGGGTGGTCCTCGACGGTTCCGGAGACCAGCGCGCCCCAGTTGCCCAGGGCCGTCGGCGAGTCCTCGGTCCTGCCGCGCAGCGCCGTGACGAACTGCAGGTCACCGCGGAACGGCCCGGGCCGGTAGGCCTCGGTGATCTTCATCCCGTTCTCGTAGTTGCGGTAGAGCGCGACGAGGCCGTGATCGTCGAGGCTGGCGAAGGCGCTGCCCTTGGCCCGCAGGGCCGCCATGACCGCGTCGATGTCGGGGGCCGAGGTGTCCCCGGCGATCTCCTCGGAGATCCCCGCGGCCTCCAGGAGCTCGGGGACGATCTCCCTGCGGGCGATCTCGAGGTCCTGGGAGTGGAAGGAGTCGATCAGCATCAGCAGCCCGACCTCCTCCCCCTCCGCCTGGAGCCGCCGGGCGGTCTCGAAGGCGATCAGCCCGCCGAGGGAGTACCCGGCCAGGTGGTAGGGGCCGTGCGGCTGGACGCTCCTGATCTGGGCGACGTGGTCGCGGGCGGCCGTCTCGACCGAGTCGTGCAGGGCCTCGTCGGGGTCGAGGAAGCCGCGGGCCTGGAGCCCGTAGACCGGGCGTCCCGGCGGAAGGTGGCGGAGCAGCCCGAAGTAGGGCCAGGCCAGGCCGCCCGCGGGATGGACGCAGAACAGCGGCGCCCCGCTGCCCGACGCCCGGATCGGCAGGAGGACGCCGAGGCCCAGCTCCTGGTCCTCGGGGCCGCCGCGGGCTCCGACCAGGGCCTCGACCGTCTGGTGGGTGAAGACCTCGCGCGGCGACAGCTCGATCCCGTCCTGCCGGGCGAGCCCGACCAGCCGCATCGCGACGATCGAGTCGCCGCCGAGGTCGAAGAAGCTGACGTCGGCCGCGACCTTCGGCAGCCCGAGCGCCTGGGCGAACAGCCTCGCGAGCCGCTCCTCCTCCGGGCCCTCGGGGTCCCGGCCGGCGGCGGCGCCGAAGTCGGGGGCGGGCAGGGCGTTGCGGTCGAGCTTGCCGTTGGGGGTCAGCGGGAAGCTCGGCAGGAACACGACGGCCGCGGGCACCATGTACTCGGGCAGGTGCTCGGCGGCGAACCGGCGCAGTTCCGCCGCGAACTCCGGTCCCGGCTCCCCGCCGCCCGCCGGGACCACGTAGGCGACCAGGCGCTTGTCCCCCGGACGGTCCTCGCGGGCCAGCACGGTCGTCTGCCCGACGGCCGGATGCCGGGAGTGGACCGTCTCGATCTCGCCGAGCTCGATCCGGAAGCCCCGGACCTTCACCTGGAAGTCGATCCGGCCGACGTACTCGATCAGGCCGTCCTCGTCGCGGCGGACCAGGTCGCCGGTGCGGTACATGCGCTCGCCGGGCGGCCCGAACGGGCTGGCCACGAAGCGTTCGGAGGTCAGCGCGGCCCGCCCGGCGTAGCCGCGGGCCAGCCCGTCACCCGCCAGGTAGAGCTCGCCGACGGTGCCCGCGGGGACCGGGCGCAGCGCGGAGTCCAGCACGTGGGCCTGCCGGTTGTCGAGCGGCCGCCCGATCGGCGGATGGCCCTGGAGGCCGCGCACCGCGTGCAGGGTCGCGTACGTCGTGGTCTCGGTCGGGCCGTAGACGTTGAGCAGGTCCAGGTCGGGGCAGGCGTCGAGGACGGCGCGCATCGCGGCGGGCGAGGCGGCCTCGCCGCCGGTGTGCAGCGAGCGCAGGCCCGCCAGCGAGCCCGGACGCTCCGCGGCGAGCAGGTTGAACAGCATCGTGGTGAGGAACGCCGTGGTGACGTGCTCCTCGGCGAAAAGCTGGGCGAAGTCGGCGGCCTCGAGGTCGCCCGGCGGAGCGATCACGGCGGTGGTGCCGTGCAGCAGCGGGGTGAACATCTCGAAGGTCGAGGCGTCGAAGGCGTGCGGGGCGTAGACCAGCACCCGCTCGGGGTCGGCGGCGACCTTGCTGTCGTGGACGAACCTGACGACCTCGCGGTGGGCGACGCCCACGCCCTTCGGGATCCCGGTCGAGCCCGAGGTGAACACCTGGTAGGCGAGCTGCGCCGGGTAGACGGGCACCCCGGGGTCGGTGACGGGCAGCGAGGCCAGGGTCGGATCGCCGTCGACGACCACGACGTGCGCGTCGTGCTCGAACGTCCGGTCGGCCATGGCCCGGTCGGTGAGCAGGACCGTCGCCCCGGTCTCCGCCAGCACCCAGCTCATCCGGTCGGCCGGGTAGCTGTGGTGGATCGGGACGTAGCAGCCGCCCGCCTTGAGGATGGCCAGGCAGGACACGAGCACGTCGGGGCCGCGCCGCTGGAGCATGGCCACGGCGCTCTCCCGGCCCACCCCGAGCGAGATCAGCCGGTGGGCGAGGCGGTTGGCGCGGGCGTCGAGCTCGGCGTAGGTGATCGACTGGCCCTCGAACCGGATCGCGACGGCCCGCGGACCGGCGGCCACCCGCTCGGCGAACCTGGCGGTGATCGTCTCGGCGCCGGAGGATCGCGGGCGCCCGGTGGCGTTCCAGCCGTTCACGAGGCGCTCGCGTTCGGCGGGGTCGAGCAGGTCGAGACGGCCCGCGGGGGTCTCCGGCGCGTGGGCGATCGCGGTGAACGCGCGCTCCAGCCGCCGGGCGATCCGCCCGGCCTGCTCGGCGGAGAACAGGTCGGGACGGTAGTCGAGCCGGATCAGGAGACCGCGGCCGGGGATCGCGGCGAGCGCGATCGGGTAGTGGGTGGCGTCGTAGCCGCCCGCGCCCTTGACCTTGAGGCCGTCCAGATCGGTGGCCTCGGCGGCCGGGTCGTAGGGGTAGTTCTCCAGCACGGTGAGCGTGTCGAACAGGGCTCCGGCGGGGGTGAGCCGCTGGATGTCGGCGATCGCGAGGTGGTGGTGGGGCATCAGATCGGTCTGCTCGGCCTGGAGGCGCCGCAGGGCGTCCCGGAGGGTGTCGCCCGGCTTCGCGGCGACCCGGACCGGGAGGGTGTTGATGAACAGGCCGACCATCTCCGCGACGCCCGGCAGCTCGGGCGGGCGGCCGGAGACGACCCCGCCGAACAGCACGTCGGTGCGGCCGGTCTCGCAGGCCAGGACCAGGCCCCAGGCGAGCTGGAGGACGGTGTTGAGGGTGACCCCCTCGGCTCGGGCCCGCGCGGTGAGCGCCTCGGTGAGGTCGGGCGCGAGCTCGAGGTCGAGCTTGGCGGGGGCCACGGCGGGCCCCTCGGCCTGCGGCCGGATGAAGGTCGCCTCCTCGACGCCCTCCAGCGCCTTCGCCCAGGCCTCGACGGCCCCCTCGCGGTCCTGCTTCGCGACCCAGGCCAGGTAGTTCTTGTACGGCGTGACGCGCGGCAGCACCGCGTCGTCGCCCCGGCTCAGGTACAGGGCGAACAGCTCGGTGTTGAGGACCGGGGTCGACCAGCCGTCCAGCAGCAGGTGGTGGTTGGTGCAGATCAGCTTGTGGCTCTCCGGCCCCGTCCTGACGAGCGCGAACCTGATCAGCGGTGGCTTGGTGAGGTCCCAGCGGACGTTCTTCTCCCGCTCGATGACCTCGTCGAGGCCCTCGGGGCGGCCGGTGAGGTCGATCTCCTCCCAGGGAAGGCGGACCTCCTTGTGCACCACCTGGACGGGGTCGCCCTGCTTGCGCGTCCGGAACGACGTCCTCAGGTTGGCGTGGCGGCGCAGCACGGCCTCGGCCGCCGCCCGCAGGGCCGCGGCGTCGAGCGGGCCGGTCAGGTCGAGGACGAGCTGGGCGGAGTAGACGTCGGAGTCGCCGTCGTAGAGGGCGTGGAAGTACAGGCCCTGCTGGAGGGGGGCGAGCGGCAGGACGTCTTCCAGGTTGGAGGACTTCTTGGCCGCCGGGGAGGCGGGAGGGGTGCTCACAGGTCGTCCCACTCTTCGAGTTCGGCGGCGAGGTCGTCGAGTTCGTCCTGGCTGATCGACACGAGGTCGATGTCGGACGGGGTGAAGCCGCCCGCGCCGTCACCGGCGGCGTGCAGGACGAGACCGGTGAGGGCCTCGAACCACAGCGCGGACAGGCGCCGGACGTCGGGCTCGGCGAGCACGCCGCCCGCCCACGACCAGGTGGCGCTGAGCCGCGGTCCCGTCTCGGTGTCGCGGGTGTGCGCGTTGACCTCGAGCGTGTGCGGCAGGCCGAGGGCGGCGTCGTGACCGCCGCCGAGCGCCTCCGCCAGCTCCTCCGCCGCCGGGGACCAGTCGCCGCTGCTCGGCGCGGTGACCCGGCCGAGGTAGTTGAAGGCGAGCTGCGGGCGGGCGGTGAGCCCGAGCAGCCCGAAGCCGATGCCGTTGTCCGGGATCTGGCGGAGCTGCTCCTTCACGAGCTTGATCGCGGTGCCGACGGCGGGACCGCCCTGGACGACCTCGTCCCAGCCGACCTGGCCGGGGTCGAGGCGGACGGGATTGATCGTGGTGAACCAGCCGGCGGTCCGTGACAGGTCGACGCCGGGCACGATCTCCTCGCGGCCGTGGCCCTCGAGATCGACCAGCACGGCGGGCCCGCCGCCCTCCCGCCAGGCGGCGACCGCCAGCGCGAACCCGGTCAGCAGCACGTCGTTGACCCGGCCGTGGAAGGCCGCCGGGACGCTCGACAGCAGCGGCTCGGTGACGTCGGGGCCGAGCGTCACGGTCAGGTGCCCCGCCGTGGCGAAGGTGTCGGCGGCGGGGTCGAGCGGCCGGGTCCCGAGCAGCGGATCGGGGGTGGCGGCGATCTCGGCCCAGAACGGCGCCTCGGCGCGGCGGGACGGCTCGGAGGCCTCGGCGGCCAGCCGCTGCGCCCACCGCCGGAACGAGGTCGGGACGGGCTGGAGTTCCGCCCCGCCCAGAGCCGTCACGAGGTCGGGCAGCAGGATCCGCCAGGACACCCCGTCCACGGCCAGGTGGTGGGCGGTGAACAGCAGCAGGCCGGACTCCTCGCCGGCGTCCAGCCAGTGCAGCGCGGTCATCACGCCGTCGGCGGGGGCGAGGGAGGCGCGGGCCGCCGCTCCGGCCGTCGCGAGCGCGTTCCTGAGGGCCGTCTCGTCCAGGCCCTCGATGCCGACGACCTCCGCGCCGGCGGTCCTCGAGCCCTTCGGCAGGACCTCGTAGACCCCGTCGGACGCCTTCAGCCGCAGCATGTCGTGGTGGTCCACGACCGTCTGGTGGGCGGCCGCGAGGGCGGCCGGGTCCAGACGCGGCGGGACGCGCAGCAGCATCCGCTGGCTGTAGGAGTCCTTCGGCCCCCGGAGCTCCTCGAACCAGCGCATGATCGGCGTCGCCGGGACGGGCCCGATGCCGGCGCCCTCCGGTTCGGCCTCGAAGGCCTCCTCGGTGCGGGCGACGGCGGCGAGCCCGGCGACGGTCTGGTGCTGGAAGATCTCGCGCGGGGTGACGACGAGCCCGGACTGGCGGGCCCTGGCCACGAGCTGGATGGCGATGATGGAGTCGCCGCCGAGGTCGAAGAAGCCGTCGTCGATGCCGACCCGGTCGAGCCCGAGGACCTCGGCGAAGAGGGCGGCGAGGATCTCCTCGTGCTCGTCGCGGGGGCCGCGGCCGGTGACCTTGACCGAGAAGTCGGGGGCGGGCAGCGCCTTGCGGTCGAGCTTGCCGTTGGCGGTCAGCGGGAGGGCGTCGAGGGCGACGACCGCGGCCGGGACCATGTAGTCGGGCAGGTCGGCGTTGACGAACCGGCGCAGTTCCGAGGACTCGACCTCGCCGCCGACCACGTAGGCGACCAGGCGCCGGTCCCCGGGCCGGTCCTCACGGACGATCACGGCGGCGTCGGTGACCTCGGGGTGACGGACCAGGGCGGCCTCGATCTCGCCGAGCTCGATCCGGAAGCCGCGGAGCTGGACCTGCTGGTCGGCGCGGCCGAGGTACTCCAGGGCGCCGCCGCGCCGCCAGCGGCCCAGGTCGCCGGTGCGGTACATGCGCCCGGCCCCGAAGGGGTTCGCGACGAAGCGCTCGGCGGTCAGGCCCGGACGTCCGAGGTAGCCGCGGGCCAGGCCGGGACCGGCGACGTACAGCTCGCCCACCGTCCCGGGCGGGACGGGCTGGAGCCGGTCGTCGAGCACGTAGATCCGCAGGTCGGGGATCGGGACGCCGATGACCGAGCCGGACGCCTCGGCGCAGGAGGCGCTGTCGAGGGCGAGGTGGGACACGTGGACGGTCGTCTCGGTGATCCCGTACATGTTGACGAGCACGGGCGCGCCGTCAGCGTGCCGGGAGTACCAGTCCTGGAGCCGTCCGAGCTCCAGCGCCTCGCCTCCGAAGATCACGAAGCGGAGGGAGAGGACGGCGGGGGCGGCGGCGTCGGCGGCCATGAGCTGGTAGAACGCCGACGGCGTCTGGTTCAGCACCGTCACCCGCTCGGCCTCGAGCAGCTTCAGGAACTCCACAGGCGAACGCGAGACCCCGTAGGGGACCACCACGAGACGGCCGCCGTACAGCAGAGGACCCCACAGCTCCCACACCGAGAAGTCGAAGGCGTAGGAGTGGAACAGCGTCCACACGTCGTCCGAGCCGAAGGAGAACCAGTGCTCCGTCGAGGTCATCAGCCGGATGACGTTGGAGTGCGGGATCACCACGCCCTTCGGCTTCCCGGTCGACCCCGAGGTGTAGATCACATAGGCCGGGTCCTCCGCCGACATCACCACACCGGGGTCGGTGTCCGGGCGTCCCGCGCTCTCGGCGATGACCTCGGCGGTGACGGTGAGGACGGGCCGGGAGTCCTCCAGCATGTAGGCGATGCGGTCGGCCGGGTAGTCCGGGTCGACCGGCACGTAGGCGGCGCCCGACTTGAGCACGCCGAGGACCGCGACGACGAGGTCGAGGGAGCGCGGCAGGGCGATGGCGGCGAACTTCCCCGGCCCCGCGCCGTGCGCGATGAGGTGGGCGGCGAGCCGGTTGGCGCGGGCGTTCAGCTCCCGGTAGCTGAGGTGCTCGCCCTCGCAGGTGACGGCGACGGCCGCGGGGTCGCTCGCGACCCGCTCCTCGAACAGCGCCTGGATCGTCCGGGGGGCCGCGGACGGCTCGACGGCCCGCGCTCCCCCGGACGACCAGCTCTGGAGGATCGTGGAGCGCTCGTCGGCGGCGAGCAGGTCCACGGCGCCCACGGGGGCGTCGGGGTCGGCGACGACGGCGGCCAGCAGGCGGAGCAGCCTGTCCGCGATGTCCCGGGCGGTGGCCGGGTCGAACAGGTCGAGCGCGTACTCCAGGCCCGCCTCGATCCCTGCGGGGCTTCCGTCGGAGGCGTGGGTCTCCTCCAGGTAGAGCGACAGGTCGTACTTGGCCGCGCCGGTCGGCAGGTCGACCGTGGCGACGGTGAGGCCGTCGAGCTCGGCGCGGGCCTCGGGGTTGTTCTGGAACGACAGCGCCACCTGGAACAGCGGGTGGCGGCCCAGGTGCCGGACCGGGTTCAGCGCGTCGACCAGGCGCTCGAACGGGGCCTCCTGGTGGGCGTAGGCGGCCAGGTCGTTCTCGCGGACGCGGCCGACGAGCTCCCGGAACGACGGGTCGCCCGAGGTGTCGGTGCGCAGGACCAGCATGTTCACGAACATGCCGACCAGGTCGTCCAGGGCCTCGTCGGTGCGGCCCGCGATCGGCGAGCCGACCGGGATGTCGGTGCCGGCGCCGAGGCGGGTCAGCAGCGCGGCGTAGGCGGCCTGCATGACCATGAACAGGGACGCGCCGCTCTCGCGGGCGATCGTCAGCAGGCCCCGGTGGAGCTCGGCGCCGACGGTGAAGGCCAGGGTCGCCCCGCGGAAGGAGGACTGCGCGGGGCGCGGCCGGTCGGCGGGCAGCTCCAGCTGCTCGGGCAGCCCGGCGAGCGCCTCCTTCCAGTAGCCGATCTGGTCGTCGAGGATCCCGTCGAACAGGTCCTGCTGCCAGAGCGTGTAGTCGGCGTACTGGACGGGCAGCGGCGCCCACACCGGGGCCTCGCCGCGGCGGCGGCTCTCGTAGGCCGTCACGACGTCCCTGGCCAGCGGGGCCATCGACCAGCCGTCACCGGCGATGTGGTGCAGGACCAGCACGAGCACGTGCTCGTCGGGGGCCAGCCGGAGCAGACCGACCCGGAAGGGCGGCTCGACGGACAGGTCGAAACCGGTGCCGGCGAGAGTCGCCAGCGCGACCGGGAGCATGGCCTCGGCCGTCTCGGCGACCTGGAGGCGCGGGGTGGCGACGGCCGGGTCGAGGACGAGCTGGCGCGGGGTGCCCGAGGCGTCGGGGAAGATCGTCCGCAGGGACTCGTGCCGGGCGACGACGTCGGCGAGGGCCGCGCTCATCGCGTCGAGGTCGAGGGCTCCCGACAGCCGCAGCGGGATCGGCAGGTTGAACGTCGCCGAGGCGTCCTCGAAGCGGTTGAGGAACCACAGCCGCTGCTGGGCGTAGGACAGCGGGATCGCCGCGGGGCGCTCGCGCCGCTCCAGCGCCGGCCTGGCCGCGACGCCCTGCGCCCGGTCGAGCCGTTCGGCGATGCCCGCCACGGTCGGGGCCTCGAACAGCGCCCTGATCGGCAGCTCGACGCCCAGCACGGACCGGACCTTGCTGATCAGCCGGGTGGCGGTGAGGGAGTCACCGCCGAGGTCGAAGAAGGAGTCCTCGACACCGACCCTGCCGAGCCCGAGGACCTCGCCGAAGATCCCGGTGAGGATCTCCTCCTGCGGGGTGCGCGGGCCACGGCCCGTGCCGAGGCCCAGATCGGGGGCGGGCAGGGCCTTGCGGTCGAGCTTGCCGTTGGGGGTGAGCGGCAGTTCGGGCAGCAGGACGACGACCGGGACCATGTAGTCCGGCAGGGTCTCGGCGACGAACGCCCGCAGCTCCTGTGGCGTCGCGCTCTCCCGGACCACGGCGTAGGCGACGAGGCGCCGGTCGCCCGGCTTGTCCTCGCGGGCGAGCACGGCGGCGCGGCTGACGAACGGGTGCCGTTCCAGCGCCGTCTCGATCTCGCCGAGCTCCACCCGGAAGCCGCGGATCTTCACCTGGTCGTCGGCCCTGCCGAGGTACTCCAGGGTGCCGTCCGGCAGCCATCGGACGAGGTCGCCGGTCCGGTACATGCGCTCGCCCGGCGCCCCGAACGGGCAGGCGACGAAGGCCGCCGCGGTCAGGTCCGGACGGTTCAGGTAGCCGCGCGCCAGCAGTGGCCCCGCGACGTACAGCTCGCCCGGCACGCCCGCCGGGACACGGCGGAGCGCGCCGTCCAGCACGTAGGGACGGCTGTTGCGGAACGCCCGGCCGATGTTCGGCCGCGCCCCGGCCAGGACGGGGCCGTTGAAGAAGTCGACACTGGCCTCGGTCGGCCCGTAGAAGTTGGCCGCGTGCAGCCCCGGCAGGGCCGCCAGCTCCTCCCACAGGGCCTCGCCGAGCGCCTCGCCGCCCAGCAGCACCCCCGAGACGCCCGCCTCGAGGATCCCGAGGTCGCGCAGCGCCTGGAAGTGCGACGGAGTGGTGTTGACCAGGTCGATGGAGCGGCGGCGGGCGTAGGCGACCAGCGCCTCGGAGTCGCGCCGGGTCGTGTCGTCGATGATGTGGAGCTCCTGGCCGAAGACCATGAGCAGCAGGCCGTGCCAGGAGGTGTCGAAGGAGAACGAGGCCGTGTGCGCGAACCGCACCCGGCGTCCGGCCCGTTCCACGACCGGCGCCCAGAAGCCCTCGGCATGGCCGTCGTGGTAGTTCACCAGGCCCCGGTGGGCGACGACGACGCCCTTCGGCCGTCCCGTCGAGCCGGAGGTGTAGATCACGTAGGCGGCGTCGTCCGGGTGGATCGTGACATCGGGAGGCGTCGCGGGACGTCCCGCGGTGGCGGTCTCCGCGAGCCAGCCGGGGGTGATCTCCAGCGCGGGGGCCGCGTCGGCGAGCATGTAGGCGATGCGGTCGGCCGGGTACTCGGGGTCGACCGGGACGTAGGCCGCGCCGGTCTGGAGGACCGCGAGGATCGCCACGACCATGTCGGCGCCACGGGGCAGCCGCAGCGCCACCCGCTGCCCACGGCCCACGCCCCGGGCGATCAGCTCGTGTGCGAGCCTCGCGGCGCGCTCCCCGAGCTCGGCGTAGGTCAGCTCGGTGTCGCCCGCCACGAGGGCGGTCTCACCGGGGGTCGCGGCGACCCGGGCGTTCCAGAGTGCGGCGACGGAGCCGGCGGAGGGCTCGGCGACCGGGCCCGTCCAGGCGGCCAGGGCGTCGTGTTCGGCCTCCGACAGCAGATCGAGGACGGCCAGGGGCTGCTCGGCGTCCTCCAGGACCGCGTCGAGGAACCGCCGGACGCGCTCCAGCAGCGCCTCCGCCTCGGTCTCGGTGACGACGTCGGGACGGTAGTGGACGCGCAGCGACAGCCGCTCCCCCGGCATGATCACGAAGGAGAGGGGGAAGTGCGTGGCGTCGTAGGAGTCGAAGCCGGTCAGGCGCAGGCCGTTCAGGGTGCCGTCCATCGTGGACGGGTCGAACGGGTAGTTCTCCAGAACCGTGATCGTGTCGAACAGGGCCGGATGTCCGGCCGCGCGCTGGATGTCGGTGAGCCCGAGGTGATGGTGCGGGAGCAGCTCGGCCTGCTCCTCCTGGAGGCGTTCCAGCAGGTCGGCGATGGTGTCGCCGGGCAGGACCCGGACCCTGATCGGCAGCGTGTTGATGAACAGGCCGATCATGTCCTCGACGCCCGGCAGATCCGCGGGACGGCCGGAGACCGCCGCGCCGAACACCACGTCGTCGCGGCCGGTGAGACGGCCGATGACCAGGCCCCAGGCGGCCTGGAGCAGGGTGTTGACCGTGACGCCGTGGCGGCGGCCGATCCGGGTGAGCTTCTTGGTGTCGCGCTCGTCCAGGTCGAGCAGGACGCGCTGCGGGATCACGGCGGGCAGCTCGGCGGCGTGCGGGGCGACGATCGTCGGTTCCTCGAGCCCGGCCAGGGCCTCCTGCCAGGCGGCCTCGGCGGCCTTGCGGTCCTGCTTGGCCAGCCAGGCCAGGTAGGACTTGTAGGGGGTGGGCCTGGGCAGCCCGGCGTCGGTGCCGCCGGCGAGGTAGAGGGCGAACAGCTCGGTCGCCAGGACCGGGGTCGACCAGCCGTCCAGCAGGATGTGGTGGTTGGTGAAGATCAGCTTGTGCTCGTCTTCGGCGATCTTGACCAGGACGAAGCGCAGCAGCGGCGGTTCGAGCAGGTCGAAGGCGTGCCCGCGCTCGGCGATGACCCGCTCGGCGGCCTCCTCCCGGGTGAGCTCGACCTCGAACCAGGGCAGCTCGACGTCGCGCGGGATCACCTGGACCGGGCGGCTGACGTCCTGGTCGGTGAAGGCGGCGCGCAGGTTGGAGTGGCGGCGCAGGAGCGTCCCGGCGGCGCCCCTCAGCGCCGCGACGTCCAGGGGGCCCTCGAGGTCGAGGACGAGCTGGGCGGTGTAGACGTCCTGGTCGGCGGCCGTTCCAGAGACGAACTTCGCATGGAAGAAGAAGCCCTGCTGGAGAGGCGAGAGCGGAAGGATGTCCTCAAGGTCCCTCGCCTGCGTCACGCGTTCTTCCCCTTCCGCCAGGCGGCCTGAATGGCATCGATCTCGGATTGTTCCAGTTCGACCAGAAGGTCCGAACTCGTGAAGCCGCCGGCGTTGTCGTCCTGGGCGTGGGCGACCAGGCCGCGCAGCGCCGCGAACCAGGCCTCACCGAGCCCGCGCACGTCGTCCTCGGTGAACAGCGCCCCGGGCCACGTCCAGGTCACGGCCAGTTCCGGCCCCGTGGGCCGGTCGTGGGTGATCGCGCTGATCTCCAGCGGGTGCGCGACCGGCATGGCCGGGTCCTCGCCCGAGGGCAGCGGCTCGGGAGCGGGACTCCAGTCGCCGTCGTCCTGGCCGACCCGGCCGAGGTAGTTGAAGGCGATCTGGGCCCGGGGCAGGTCCTCGAGCTCCTCGCCGGTCTCCTCGTTGAGATGGCGCAGCAGGCCGAAGCCGATGCCGTTGTCGGGCACCTGCCGGAGCTGCTCCTTGACCTTCTTGATCGCCTGGCCCGCGGCCTCGCCGCCCGCGCCGACCTCGGCCCAGTCGATCGGGCCCGGGTCGAGCCTGACGGGGTAGAGCGTGGTGAACCAGCCGACCGTGCGGGAGAGGTCGACGCCGGGGAACAGCTCCTCGCGGCCGTGGCCCTCCAGGTCGACCAGGACTCCGGTGCCGCGACCGCCGCGCTCCTTGCGCCACTGCGCGACCGCGAGGGTCAGCCCGGTGAGCAGGACGTCGTTGACCCGGCCGTGGAAGACGGCGGGGACGGTGCTCAGCAGCGGCTCGGTGACGTCGGCGGGGAGCGTCAGGGTCAGGTGGCGGGCCGTGGCGGCGGTGTCGGCCGACGGGTCGAGGGCACGCGAGGCCAGCCGGGGGTTGGTGCCCTCGACCAGGTCGAGCCAGGTGTCCAGCTCCTCGGCGCGGCGGGGGTCGGCGGCCTCGGCGGTCAGCCGCTGCGCCCAGCGCCGGAACGAGGTCGGGACAGGCTCCAGACCGAGGCCGACGAGGGCGCTGACGAAGTCGGGCAGCAGGATGCGCCAGGAGACACCGTCCACGACCAGGTGGTGCAGGACGAACAGCAGACGGCCCTGGGCGTCCCCGGCGTCGAACCAGACGATCCGGCCGGTGGCGCCCGCCTCGGGGTCGAGGGCGGAAGCGGCCTCGGCGACCTCGGCGTGGACGGCCGCGAGCCGGGCGTCCTCGTCGAGGCCCGCGACGTCCACCCGGGTGACCAGGCCGTCCGCTGAGACCTCTCCGGCGGGGCGCACGAGCGGCTGCCCGCCGTCCAGGCGCAGGCGCAGGACGTCGTGGTGGTCGAGGACCTTCTGCCAGGCGGCGGTCAGGGCGGCGACGTCCTGGCCGGCCGGGACGCGCAGCAGCACCGACTGGTGGAAGCCCCTGGAGGAGCCGCCGCGTTCCCGCAGCCACGCCATGATCGGGGTGAGGGGGACGGGGCCGGTGCCCGCGCCCTCGGGTTCGGTCTCGATCTGCTCGTC